>CAZJQZ010000087.1:0-9973 GCA_964548045.1 uncultured Dehalococcoidia bacterium
GCCGAAGAGGAAAAGGACTCTTTTGCCGGCTGAGCTGAGTCGAAATCGTAAAAAACAGCCCCTATAGAGTTTCCCGCGCCTGTTTGTGAACTTTAGTTCCTCACTCCTTGGCCGCTGAAGAAGATCTTTCTCTCCTCCCGATCAAATACTTCCGGAGGAAAAATGCCCGTATGCCCGAGCCGATCTCTCTGCAGCATGAATGAAAAGGTCGATACAGGAATAGCAACTCATTTCAGGAGAAGAACGCTGATGATGCATTGATGTCTCCCATCACGATTTTCCCGACATCCTTAGCTTTGGAAAGCACTCCCCAAATCACACTCCCCTGAGCCCTGGATCATGCGAGTGGTTTCTTCTTCATCATATACACCTTATCGCTAATTCTCCGTTACCAACTCTTCTTTGGATTTCTTCAAAATATAGGATATTTCCTTTTCCGCAGCCTCAGACAAAGGCTCCGGTCTGTGGGTGGCTAGGATCTCACGTACCTTTTCGTTTGCCACAACGTCCAGCGGCTTGCTTCCCCCTGCCTCCCAGGTTTCAAAAGCGCTGAAATCGGCAATCCGACATTTCCACCTCTCGCTGTAACGCTCAACCGTATGCCTCTCTCCCAGGTAATTGCCACGGGGACCAACGCGGTGAATCACATCGATAGCCAAAGTCTTTTCGCTCACCTCGATACCCTGAACATATCTCAAGGCGTAGTCGATGATCTCGTTGTCGATGACCAAGGCCGCAGCAGAATTGATTCTAACCCCCTCCAGCCCGCCCAAGCCCAGCACAATGTCAGGACCTGAGAGTAGCTGAGGAATCAACGCGATAGCCTTCTCATAGCCGGACTGGGCATCCACAAGTTTGGATGTGGAACGCATGCCCCGGGACTCGCTGGGTAGATCATAGAAGTGAGCCATTTGGGTCAGACCCGCATTCATAAGCATCATCTCCGCAGACTGCATCTCCAGCCCAGTTCTGAAATCCACCGTACCGGAGCCAACCGAATAGACAACCGGCGCTCCGGGGCTGGCCAACTGAATAATCGCCAGACCGCCCAGGAACTCTGCATTGTGCTCAACAAGCGTGCCTGCCAGAGTAACCGGTGCCGACATACCCGCCATGGCCATGGGCATCACGGCCATCGGAATACCCGCCTTGGCCAGCTCTAGACTCGCTTCGATCATTCCCCGCTCATATCTGAGGGGAGACAGAGTGCAATTAACCATCGAAAAAATAGGCCGAGCCCTGAGCTCTTCCCTGCCCCCGACTATGGCCGCGGCAATTTCGATCTGGTAGCGGGCCTCTGCTGCACTTACCGCGTCCCCTTCCACGTGTTTCGCTGTATGTTTCAAGGAAGTAACCATATTATAGATATGGGTTAAAGGCTCCGGCACATCCAAGCAGCCTCCCAAGGGCCACATCATATCTACATGATCCAGATAATCGGCAATCACCGTCGAGCGGGCCATGTCCTCGGTTGTGCAATACCTGCGCTGGTTTGTTTCCCAATCGATATGAAACGGATCCCCTCCAACTGCACAGAAATACGGCCTTGTTTTATCCAGTACCAGGTCATTCTTGGGATCTCTGGCACAATAGGTGAACCTCTTCGGAGTTCTCTTTATGGCCTCTGCTACGAGGTCATGAGGTAACTTGACCCGCTGTTCCTCGTAATCAACCTCAGCTCCTGCTTTCTTTAGAATATCCAGAGCGTCCCTACTCTCCACAATTGTGCCGGTCTCCTCCAGCACTTCCAATGAGGCGTTATGAATTGCTTCCAGCTCGCTATCTGATAGGATAGTAATCTTCGATATAGCCATTCATTGTAGCCATTTATTTAGAACTCTTCGTATCAAGCATTTTCGCTGCTTCTCTAACAGCAGCAGGTGCGTCCGGGGCATAACCATCGGCCCCAATCTCATCGGCATACTCGTCGGTAATCGAGGCACCCCCAATCATTACCTTGACCTTTATTCCCGCTTCCCTTACCGAATCGATCACATCCTTCATGCCGACCATCGTTGTTGTTAAAAGAGCAGATACGCCTATTATGTCTGCGTTCTTCTCTTTTGCAGTTTCTACAAACTTTTCCGGATCTATATCAACTCCGATATCCGTTACCATGAATCCCCCGCCTTCCAGCATAGTACCCACTATCCCTTTGCCTATATCGTGAATGTCCCCTTTTGCGGTACCCATGACTACAACACCGGCGCTTTTTACTTCAGCTTGCAGCAACAGTGGGCGCAACAACTCCAATCCCTCCTTCATTGTCTTGGAGGAAATAATCATTTCAGGCAAAAAGAACTCGCCGCTTTCGAATTTATCTCCGACAGCACTCATCCCTGCAATAAGACCGTTATTGAGGATTTTTTGCACATCCTGTCCCTCAGTGATGGCCTGTTGAACCATCTCTTTTACCGCATCAACATCGGCTTTTATAACACCATCTGCAATCTTGGCCAAATCTACCATGTCCTCTGTCTCCTTAATTCCTCTAAGTTTTTGATGCTTTTGTTCAATTCTTTTTCAATACAATCTGGTAAGGGTGCTACGTTTTGAAATACTTCTGCATTTATATCTAATTAACAGCCTGCCCAACCAAGTCGAGAGATTCCTACCCGTTTTGGATAATTCAGCTTACGAAATTATATCCAGCCCTGGTGTAATCTCTGATTTTTATTCCCTTTGGTGCGCTGCTTAGGCCCCAGAAGAAGGTTCCCGGCACTTTGCCGGTGTTTTCCACAGAGTACTTCCACCCTTTTGCCCAAAAACCCAGATCTCCAGCTTTCAGAATCAGCTTTGCCGCAGTGCCTGCCCTCACCTTGGAGGTGTCTTCACCCCAGTACATGGTAAACTCTCCTACCAAGATGTAATAGACCTCATGACATGGACCAAAATACTCATCTGCGGTTCCATCATCTGTGTCGTCCATAGAGAAAACGTCTGTTTTTACACCGGGAGGCATAAAATACAATCCCACCGAGCCAACACCTTTTGTACTGATAATGTTTGTATAAAAACACCCGGGTACTATCTTATCTTCACCACACCACTCCCAGTCGTCCTCTCCAATCACCCTCGGTTTTGCTTTCTTCTCCTTCATTCATTACCTCCTGATTGAGGCGAACCAAGTAACCTCGGTTCAAATAGGTTTGAATTGATTATAGAATCGCTAGCCGGTACCCTCCTTTCCTCATAATATTTGATCACTGATACTACTTTCCTTTCAGCGCCCAGTCTGGTAGGTTAGTCTGGTTTACTCGTTATAGATTACAACTCTATCACGCCTCTAATAGAATAGTGATATTCCAATAATTTCTGCTTCGATCTGTCTTCCGATTGTGAAGGTTCTTCAACAAACCATTTTTAGCGAAAATACCCTGCTCCCTTGCACCAGTCTCCCATATAGCTCATTATGATATACACTGGATTCGATATTGAAATATCCCCTCACCGCTTTCAGGCTCAGTCCCGATGAAAAAAGTCTCTTCTATAGAAACTTGCTCAAGTTGGCTGTTCCCATGGCACTGCAAAGCCTCCTGATGTATTCCCTCAATATGATCGATACGCTGATGATCGGGCAGTTGGGGGAAACAGAAATCGCTTCGGTCGCTTTGGGGAATCAAGTATTCTTTGTGCTGATGCTCTTTTTTTACGGGATCACCACCGGTACTGCCGTATTCACAGCCCAATACTGGGGAAAAAAGGATATTCCGGGGATACGGCGAGCCATGGGATTGTGTATCGTCACCGCTGCCTGTGGAGCGATCCTGGTCACCCTATCGTCGGTTTTAAAACCCGGATGGATTTTAGCCGTGTTCTCGCAGGATATAAAGGTCATCGATTTAGGGAGCGATTACCTCAGAATCGTCTGCCTGAGTTACCTCCTATCCGCTGTAAGCATGTCCTTTGCCATGGTGCTCCGCAGCGTGGAGAGGCCGAAACTTCCACTTCTGGTCACTTTTATCTCACTGGTGTTGAACACGGCTCTCAATTACCTGCTCATATTTGGCAAACTGGGTTTTCCTGCATTGGGCGTTAGAGGCGCGGCTATCGCCACCGCAATTTCTCGGTTTGTGGAGTTTGTGCTACTGCTCATCATCGTGTATTGGAAAGAAACCCCGTTGGCCGGCCGCATCGGAGAGTTCCTCGATATCTCCTCAGCGTTTGCTCGCCAGTACTTCAGGATCACCATCCCTGTGGTCCTCAACGAGGTTGGCTGGGCGTTGGGTTTCACCATGTACAAGGTCGTATTTGCCCGCATGGGAACCGAGGTCATAGCAGCTGTCAACATCGCGGAAAATGTGACCAACCTCTTTCTCGTGGTGGTCCACGGCACCAGCAATGCCTGCGCCGTAATGATCGGGAACTTGCTGGGATCTGGAGAAGACAGAAAAGCCTACAACTACGCAGTCAGATTTTCGATTTTGGGTCCTATCATAGGTGTCATTATTGGATTCGTTCTTATACTATTCTCAGGCTGGGTTCCTCTTTTATTCCGGGTCTCTCAATCCGTAAGAAATATTACTCATACGATTTTGATTCTCCATGCTCTGGTCACTCCCTTCGACGTATTTAATTGGCAGCTGATCGTGGGCATCCTGAGAAGCGGTGGGGATACCCGCTTCAGCATGCTGATGGAAATAGGTACCATCTGGGGCTTTGGTGTGCCCCTCGCCTTTGTTGCCGGTCTGGTTTTGCACCAATCGGTAGTGGTGGTATTCTTCCTGGTTCGCTCGGAGGAGATCGTCAAGTTTGTCGTTGGCATCTTCCGGCTTCTGTCAAAAAAATGGGTTCGCAACGTGACTGAAGAAGGCTAAGCACAACTTTTATAACTTCAGCTAATCCAGGTATGTCTTACCGTGGGAAAAACCCGCGGTACTCACCCCTTTGAAGATAGCGCTCAGACTCGTATAAGGCTGTAAGGATCCTGTGTGTGAGACAAGGAGCGCGACGGCAGCGTTTAAAAGAGCATTCGACAGGTGAGAAAAATTACTGTGGTAACAGATCGCTGTTAGTTCTATAACAGAAGCAGCATATAAGGTTACTTGCCTGACACCAATATGAGTGTTGGGCTATTCCATACGGAGAGAGTGCGAATATTATGGGCCACGGCTTTGCCTCGCGTATCGGTGGAATCCGGCTTGCTGGAGATCTGGTGGCGGCAAGCAGGTATTCCGAGGGATGAGGATCAAAGAAGGCAAGGATTATTTAGTCGTTAAAATGAAAATTTCAGTAAAAGGATAATAGTTTAGGAGGTTTCAACATGCAGGACACCATTGTTACGAGGATGGGTGACGGCGAGAGGATATCGATGCCCATTCAGGAGGTGAAGGAAGAACTGTTGATCGGAACACAGGATGCGGCCAAGAAAGCGGAGATTCCCGAACTGAATCAGGAAGACCTTGATCAGTTATTCGAGATTCTCGCTGAACCGGGACGGATCGTGAGTGTACCACCCGGGGACGAAGTCGTGATGACCGATGATGGATGCGCTATGATTTATTGTTCAGGCCCAGCCGACGGGGGTGCAGCCCTGCCGATCAGCCGCCAGAATTCAGTTTTAGCTTATGAGCGGGGATTTGCTGCGGATACCGTTTCAATTGGCCATGAAGACTACAGCTTCAAGCCAGTCAAGGCTCTCATCGACTATGAAATGCAGGCATACTACACAACATCTCTGGCGACCACCGTACCTTTATTCTACGGTTCCCAACCAAACCTGGGACTCTACTTTCAACCCGATGGACCTCATCCGAATCCGGCTGATCTGTTGCCGAAAGGGAAAATTGATGAGTCCAAACAGGCGCAGGAGGACGCGGCTGAGCAGCTCAGAGAAGACATGGTATTTGTGGGGACAAAGCTCGCTAAGGTTGGTTGTGAGGGAATTGACTTCGATACCGCGGCATCGGCGGGAGATGCGGATTTCTATGCAACTCTCATGGCGGTTGCCGAGCTGAAAAAGAAATTCCCCACAATGTCGATTGAGGTTGGAATGTCAGGGGAGTTCATTCTGGGGATGCATGGCAACCTTGCCTTTGAGGGAAAACGCCTTGCCGGTATGTATCCCCATGAGCAGGCTGAGGTATTGGCCGCTGCAGGTGCTGATATCTTCGGTCCCGCGATCAACGTGAATACCTCTAAATCAATAGCATGGAATCTGGCAAGAGCCGTAACTATGGTAAAACATACTTCCGAGACCTCGAAGCTGCCCGTGCATCCGAACGTTGGAATGGGTGTGTGCGGTGTACCGATGTTTTTGGTAACGCCTATCGACTGCGTGACCAGGGCGTCCAAGGCGTTAGTACTGATCGGGAAAGCGGACGGGTTGTAGCTGGGTGTGGGGGATGCCTTTGGCATGCCAATTGCCCATATCATGGCTTCAGGCATGGGTGGCATTCGTACTGCCGGAGATCTGGTAGCGTGGATGCAGATGACCCGCAGAATGAAAATTGCCGAAGCCAAGCGGTATGTGGCTGACAAATTGGGGATAGATGTTATAGACCTGACAAACGAAGACGTTATGTATTCATTGAGGGAAGATTTAGGTATTGGTATCGTTACAGGAGATCCCGGGCGAGCTACAGGTATCACAGCAAAAATGAAGATTGCTGAACTATTGGGGATTGAGATCAATTCCGTCAACTATTTTAAATCATTGCTGTGATTGTCAATTTGGGGTGGACCGAAATGTGATCATAAGAGTTTTTGAATCCATACAGCCAGGTAGCAACAGCGGGACCGCCCGCATTTTATAGAGCATAAATAGGCATTGGTGTACATGCCATGCTGAACGATATGGTAATGATCATTTTTAGAAGGGAGAGAGACTAATATCATGATTAAAGAGAAAACGCTCGCCGAAGCAAAACAGGCCATTTTCGATTTTGACACGGAGAAAGCACTCAGTATCGTTGAACAAGTGGTATCTAGTCAGGAAAATCCGTTGGAGTTGATGGACAATGCTTTCATCCCCGCTCTCAACGATATTGGTGAGCAGTTCAGCTCGGGTCGTATGTTCTTGCCCGAATTGATTCAAGCTGCGGAGGTGATGAAGGCTGTAACCGAGAAAATCACCGATTCTCTGCCTAAGGGCGAGCAGTCGCTGGACAAGGGAACAGTTGTCATAGGGACGGTTCAGGGTGATATACACGATATCGGAAAAACTCTCGTTGTTACGTTGCTTGGTGTGAACGGCTACACGCTTCATGATCTGGGCAGAGATGTCAGTAACGATGCATTCATCGATCGGGCAAAAGAAGTGAAAGCCGACATTATTGGAACAAGCAGTTTGCTGTCAACAACCATGACCGAGCAGAAGGAACTTGAAAAGGCGTTAGCGGATGCCGAATTGAAGGGTAAGATAAAAACGATTGTTGGTGGGGCTCCGGTTACCCAAAGGTGGGCGGATCGGATCGGTGCGGATGGTTATGCGGAAAACGCTCATGAGGCGGTGGTGAAGGCAAACGAGCTTTTAGGTAAGTAAAATTTCAGAGAATGGTAGGTTGATCCGAAATTCAAGCCCCTCGATTCCCGGAGCTGAATGCTGCTGAGACTGAGCTAAATACGTATTTTGAGTCGCGGCAGGCTAGAATCGAGGAATTGGCTGCTGTAGTCGTCAAAACGGCTGGATTGGGCGACTACAGGTTTGTTTGTCTTTATAAGAGGCAATTTGACCAGCTGTCTCATACTACTGCCAAGTCAAGTGAGTTCTCTCACTCTTTGGTTCTGAATACTGCACCAATCGCCTTCACGATATTCACTACCGTGGCGATGGCGCTCCCCACGATGCCGACAATCAGGGCGATACGGATCAGGATGTTGAGCCACTCTCCTACCAGTTGCGAAAAATCGAAGGGAAACACAGACAGGATCACCGAGCAGGCCAGAATGCCGAAAACGGCAAACACGGCGTTTAACAGGTGGTGAAGAAACCGGGGATGGAAGAAGATCAGAATCAGGTTTCCAGCGATTGAGACCGCCACGGAGGTGTTGACGGCCCACAAAACGTCCGGAAAGGAGTCGGTGATGAATACGATGTTCCAGTCCGGTATTTTGTTCACTACAACCAGGAAGGCGATATTGAAGATCACGGCAAAGATGTAGTCGGTCATGCGCCGACGGGGTCTCATCGAGGATCGATCGGTTCGTTCTGCTTCATTCATGCAAAAAGTCCTTTCGCGGTCTGTGCCTCTTGAGGCTATCTGTACTCCAGTCTGTTGTCAACAACAGACTGAGGTGTGCGGTCTGCTGGTAGAAATGAGTTTCTGTCGGGCGCCATAATGGACTATGTTCCTTTCCACAGGGTGTCATCTACAGAAGTCTGTGAAAATGAGTAGTTGTACTTGGAGTGCAGGGCAGCATCCTCTCCGAACGACTGAGTGAGTTGCCAGAGGTTCAGGAGTTGGTCCGCGGCAACACCCCTATGCTTTTGATACTGGCTGAGACTTTGGCGGCCGTGCCTCTGTCACGAAATTCCCGTAGTCCAGAAGGGATAATCACACGGCTCGTACTTTGAATCCACCGCCATTAGGGCTTCTTCGGTCAAGGTTAGCCCTAGATCTATAATTTCCTCTTTCATCGTGAGCGCCGGATAGAGACGGATTTGCGGTTCTGAATCCCAAATCAACCAAGCTCCTCGCTTCAGTGCCTCGTTTGCGACGGCCAGCGCAACTCTGTCGTCGGGCTTTCCCGTTTCCTTGTTTACGATGCTGGCGCCCAGGCAAAATCCCCTGCCGCGAACCTGGCCGACGATGCCGAACTGCTTTTCCCAGTTTTTCATCCGTGCAAGGACCGTTTTTCCAACAGCAGCCGTCCTCTCCACCAGTCGGTCCCGTTGAATGATTTCGATAGTTTTCAATCCCGCAGCACACCCGGCCGGAGTGCCAGCGAAGGTACTTCCGGAATGACCTTCGTTTCTTGCCAGCACCTCGTCGGTTCCGATAACCGCGGCAATTGGCTCGATACCACCGCTCAGGTGCTTGCCGATTACGATTAAATCTGGCTGCACTGCATCATGTTCGATCGCCCA
Organism: uncultured Dehalococcoidia bacterium; assembly: GCA_964548045.1. GTDB lineage: Bacteria > Chloroflexota > Dehalococcoidia > SZUA-161 > SpSt-899 > JBGLNL01. The sequence continues at coordinate 9,029 of CAZJQZ010000087.1, forward strand.
CCATTTGCCGCTTCGGCCCATACCAGCCAAGACCTCATCGGAGATAAATAACCAGTCATGTTGCTCGCAGAGTTTTTTAAGAGCCGGCATGAACTTTGGGTGGGGGATCCAGTTTCCGCCCTCTGAGAGAAGAGGTTCTGCCAAGATTCCCGTGATGGTTTGCGGATCGGCAACTTTTTTGCAGATAAACTCTCCTATGTACCAGATGATATAGTCGCTATATTGTTCGGAACTCATACCGGCCGGAATATCGAAGCTGTGCGGCCAGGGGACCGTGATCACTCCACCACGCCAAGCCTCGAATCCCTTGCGCCGATGAGCCCCGCCGTTCGATCCGAGCATCCGGGCGGCAATGCTATCCCCATGAAATTGATCCTCGAACGTGATAATCAGAGGTCGGCCGGTATGTTCTATTGCGTAGGTAACGGCTGCTTCCGCGGCTTCAGTGCCGGAGATTTCGAAATTTACGCGCCGCAGGTTGTGATTGGGCGAGATGTCCGCGAGGGCTTCGGCCAGCTCATAGCGAAGTTTGTGCTCGTAGATGAAACCGTACTGACGCAGCGTTTTCTCAACCACCTCGATTATCTCCTCCGGTGCATTGCCTAAGGGATTCGAAGCCCATCCCGAATGAAAATCGACGATACGGTTACCATCCTCGTCGATCACATACGATCCCTCTCCCCTAGCGATGATCATCTGAGGTGGCGGAGTCATTCCCATCTTCGCAGCTTTTTTCCTGAGTTTTTCGTAGTATCCTCCGTACTTGAATATCTTAGGACCTTTTTTCAGTATTTCGAGACTTTTGGGACCAGGCAGATTGTACATAGGTACTACACCTCCACAATTATCAGCGAATGTAGAGCGATACTTGTGGTTTGTCAATGAAATGCCTAGGAGATGCCTAAAAGACAGAATATGGTTGAGCCAGTCTCTGACCAGATCTGA
>CAZJQZ010000088.1:0-9767 GCA_964548045.1 uncultured Dehalococcoidia bacterium
AAGGCTTCTCCCTAAGGGATGTATTTTACTTACATAATATAACTTGTAACTCACGATCGCGTTGGTTGAGACTAATGCTGCCATAGAAGCAATGGCAGCCCCCTCAATTCCAAACCGGGGGATTAAAACTATATTAAGTATGATATTCAGGGTGGCTGTGGCGAGCGTCGTCCACATCACAAATTGATTTCTGCCCATAGCGATCAAGGTAGCCCCATTGGGCCCCATTAATGTATGTACCATAAATCCAAACGAAAGGATGCGAAGAGCATCGCTAGCTTCACTGTAGCTACCCCCAAATAAAAAGCTTAAAACAGTATCCGGATGTATAAACAGGATAAGGAATAACGGAAAAGTAATCCAACAAACCCATTTAGTTAGAACTATAAAATTTCTGCGTATTTCAATCACTGAACTTTGAGCATATAATCCTGAAATGACTGGCACATAAATGAGCCCCATTGTGGCCAATGGAAACTGTAAAAATTGCGCTATGGGATGAGCGGCATTGTACATCCCAACCTCTACTGTAGTCTTAAACCCACCAAGCATCAGGGTGTCTGTCCAGATTATTATCATTTGTAGCATGGTTATTGCAACTAGGGGTAATGAGAACACTAGTAATTCCCTAGTTTTATGGGTGACCATAAGGGAGATGCGAACCGGCAAGTATTTGAAGGTATAAACCGCAAGACCGATAGCTGCTACTCCAAAAGACCCGACAAAGGCATAGAAAATACTGTCGAACTGCCAGTCCATGAAAATGAAAGGTACCAGAAATGCACAAACAAGAAGGTTCCTCAGTAAATCCAGGAAGTAGGCCTTTGGTTTAACGTTATCAAAACCCCGGAATATTGAGGCGAGGACATTTATCATCACAAAAAAGGGGATGCCGAAGGCAACTATCCTGACGGGATGGCTAAGAGAATCCTCATGAAATACATTGTCCGCCAAAAGATCGGCAGTAAAAAAAAGAGTAGCAGCAATCAAGATGCTTGCGAGCAAGCCAAGTTGAATTGACGCCGGGATCAGATACTTAACCTTCTCTTCATTGCCTTCGCCTCTCGCAAAGGCAATCATGCGGGGAGCGCCCTGTTGAAGGCCTACTGTTCCTATCACGGCACAGATATTGAATACCACGAAGGCCAGCGAAAAAATACCGTATTCTGTTTCCGTCCCGATTCTGGCAACAAGCACCCGATTCAGAAATGCAAGGCCCATGCCAGCCCCGGCACCCAGAAAGGCAATCCCGGCTCCTTTGGTGATCTTTTGCAGGGATTCATCGAGTCCGGTTGATGGTTGATGATTAGTCATGAGTTGCTAGTCTATCAGTTATTAGTTCCAAGTTATCAGTTTACAGTTGGTCGCTCATTTTCGACGTGATAGTCCTAACTAGTCAAGAGCTAGTGTAGTACTTACCGTTTTTCTTCCAGTGTCTCAATCCACAAATGCAAAGCAGGGTAACCGCCTAGTGCATCTTCCTGATAAATAAGTTCCCCCTCTCTGAAAAGGGACATCTCAGCATTCTGCCATATGGCTCCGGGGTAGAGGTAGCTGAATTCAGGCTCCCAACTACTCCCCGGTTTGAGGGTTACCGGCCCGGTTGAATAAAAATTTGTTTCCTCACTTTCTTCATCATCATCTTCTTCTTCGATCCTAGCTTTCACTTTAACTTCTATCCTGTATTCCGCTTCACTCTGGCTCTGGTTGGTGATGGCCGCAGCCAGGTTTTCCCGGCCCAGCCAGAGGGAAAGGGTGGTGTGCCCTGCTAATTGCCTGGTTTTGTACAGCTTAAATTCCACTTTTTGAGATTCGGTTACTAATGCACTTTTATTGTGGAATTCATTAAGCTTTTTTACTAAATGAACTGTATTACCGTTTATGGAATCAACCTGTCCTTGTTCTTTTCCCCAACTAATCCAGATATAGTCTCCCGGCTTCAAATGTTCGGTGGAATACACTTCGATGCTTCTTATCTCTACCGCATACGCACCAGTGCCGAGGTCGACCATTTCCGCCAGTTTAGTGTGAGCGCAGGCCTCGTGCGGGGCAAAACTCACTTCCTCTTCCCAGTTTTCCTCATGTTCCAGTTCCAGTGGGCCGATGGTTTCCTCCGGTATACCTTCAACGGTCATCTCCACTTGGTAGGGCGTAAGATGGTGTTCACGGTTGGTAATCCCTAGGAACACCGTTCCTTCTTCTCCTACAGCCAGTTCGCTAGGATAGTCATCCGCCATTCTTTCCGGACCCAGGATATAGAATTCCGTGAATTCTTCCTCAACCGGGTGGGTGATCACCCATCCAAGCGCAACCACCGCGCCAACGAGGGCAATGATGATTAAAATTGAGATTGCCCGGTCGATGTTGAGCCGGACTGGTAAGGATTTCCGTTCTGACATTTGAGATTGATTATAGCATAGAAAGAGACAGGAAGTCATGAGTGCAGGCAAGCAAAAACAGGAATTGTAGGGGCACATTGCGATGTGCCCGGTAAAAAACGTAGGGGCTACCAAGCGTGATCGCTTGGTAGGGAACGTGTAACGAAATGCAAATCTTTTTGTCTCTGTGCCTTTGTGGTGAAAAATGAGGGATAAATTCCAAAGGAAATGGATTCCCGCTTTCGCGGGAATGAAATGCTGGTGAGTTGCACGGTGCTTTACCCACTCTGCGATCTGTGTATTTGTGAAGAAATTAGGATAAGTGGAGAAGGGAAATCAAAATATCAAGAAGGTTCCTGTAGTATTCTTGTAAAAGGCTAGAAGCTATTCCAGAAAAGAGGCAACTGGCGTATAATCCTGTAAGTGTAGACTGTACATTCGGTATCCTTAAGTCGTAAAGCTATATTCAATGCAGTGTCAGGCAAAACGCAAGGGCGCATCACAGGAATTGCAAAATACATTAAAGGAACTGGTTCGTGAGTGACAACTATCAATCGAGCAAGATTCCGCGCACGGTAATCATAGGCTTAGATGGCATGCCATACGGATTGATGAAAAATCTCTCGGAAAATGGTGTCATGCCCAACACTCGAGAGATTATCCGGAACGGCACGTTCAAACAGATGGAATCATCGATTCCTGAAATATCGTCCGTGGCGTGGAGTTCTGTAATTACCGGCACCAACCCCGGAAGTCACGGAATATTCGGTTTTACCGATATTCCCCAGGGAACCTATCGGCTGAGCTTCCCCAACTTTAACAATCTCAAGGGAACGCCTTTCTGGAATCGTGAAGGGGCCGGACGATCGGCGATCATCAATGTGCCATCAACTTATCCTGCCGCACCAATGGACGGGGTACTCATCGCCGGATTCGTGGCACTGGACCTGGAAAAAGCAACCTACCCCCAATCGCTTGTCTCAGAACTGAACGACATGAATTACCAGATAGACGTTGATGCCAGCAAGGCTCAGCGATCGATGGACCTCTTCCTTGAAGATCTGGACAAAACCCTCAAGTCACGTATTGAAGTCTACCGGCACCTCTGGGATAAAAGTGACTGGGAAACATTCATGCTTGTTTTCACCGGCACTGACCGGCTGGCGCATTTTTTGTGGGATGCGTACGAAGATGAAAACCACAAGTATCACTCGGCTTTTCTCGACCACCTGCATCAGATCGATGAGGCAATTGGGGAGATAGCAGGCAGGCTCACCAATAACGAATCACTCATTATGCTGTCCGACCATGGTTTCGAACTCAGTGAGGTTGACGTAAACATAAACTTCCTTTTGCGTCAGGAAGGATTCCTTAAATTTAAAAACGATCCGCCCAGAAGCTTGGCCGATATAGATTATGGCACTAGAGCTTTCGCCCTTGATCCGGCAAGGATATACATCAACTCGGAGGATAAATACCCCAGAGGCAGCGTCAAGCCCGCAGAACGGGAGACTTTACTCAACGAGCTGGAAAGCTGCATCAGCTCACTTGAGGTGAACGGAAATAAAGTGGTAGAGCGCATCTGTCACAAAGAGGAGATTTACGAAGGCCCATATATCGACCTAGCTCCCGACATGGTTCTTCTTCCCACCAAGGGCTTCAACTTAAAAGGAAACATCAAGGCGAGCAAGCTTACAGGCAAGGGTATTTTCACGGGCAAGCACAGCCAGAAAGACGCATTCCTGTTGATAAACAAACCTTCGGAAGCCATAATTCCAGAGAACCCTTCCGTGGCCGATATAGTTGGTATAATAGATAGCTTGAGGGAATAATGATACACCAGGATCGATATTAGTAAGGAGGATTGAATGGACGCTCACAACGCTGAATGCACATGCTGGAACTGTCCGGCAATAGACCTGACGGGAAGGGTCGATTTCAGGGCCTGCGGGCAATCACGGGAGGTGTTCACCCAGGATCTGGAAGAGGACAGCGATGCTTATGTAGTAGCGGAGTGCAAACGCAGGCCTGACCTGGGACTTTTTGATCCCATGACAATTACCTTTAACGAGTGCCCCGAATGGCAGCAGACGCCTTATGGTCAACTGCTGAAAGGGATGAGGGTGCTGATTCTGGGCATAGATGGCTACCTTGGCTGGACCCTTGCACTGTGGCTGGGCAGCCTCGGTTGCGAGGTTAGCGGAGTGGATAACTTCTCCCGCCGCGACTGGCTCAAGGAAAGAGGCGCTCATACGGTCGTTCCAATCTCCAGAATGACAGAGAGGCTCCATGCAGCCAAGGAAACTCTGGGGATAAACATAAACTTCCGCGAAATAGATATCTACAAAGAGCGTGACAAGCTCAAGGAGTTTATCGAGGAAATAAAGCCGGAGTCTATCGTTCACTATGGCGAATGCCCCAGTGCTCCATACAGCATGATAGACCTCGACCACGCCACATTCGTCCAGCAAAACAATGTTATGGGAACCCTTGGAGTTCTGTTCATGATGAGGGATGTCTGCCCGGAGGCTTCTATCATAAAACTGGGAACGATGGGAGAATACGGCACGCCACTCACCGGCCGGCCTATTTTCGAGGGTGTGTTCCCCGCCGATGCAGTCCTTAGCTGGGACGATCGGGAATGGAGCCTGGGCGGAGAGCTTACCCCTCGTGATCCGGTATCGTTTTACCACGTAAGCAAAGTACAGGATACGTACAACGTCTATGAAGCCTGCAAATACTGGTGGCTCCGCTCGTATGATGTGATGCAGGGCGTAATCTACGGAGTCCATACTCCCCATGTTGCAGAGGATCCCCGGCTTCGAACCCGGTTCGACATCGATGAAGCTTTCGGGACAGTAATAAACCGGTTCGCAGCGCAGGCAGTGATCGGTTTTCCTCTATCGATGTACGGCGCTGGGGAGCAAATTCGTGGATTCATAGGACTGGAGGATGCCATGCAATGCATGGCCCGGCTGATCGCCTATCCGCCGGAGCCGGGACAATACGACGTCGTCAACCAGATGTCCGGGTTTTACAGCATAAGCCACCTGGCCCATACCGTAGCAAGAATAGCCAGCAAAGAGTTTAACCTGCCGGTGAAAATCCAGCGGGTGGAGAATCCGAGAGTGGAATCGGATATACATCCCTTTGAACCCATATACAACAAACTGCCCGATCAATTCGGCTTCGAGCCTGGGGTAACGCTGGAAGATGAGATCTACCGTATATTTGAGCTGCTCACCCAGCCACATATCAAGCAAAGGATAGAGGAGAAAAAGCACCTGATACTGCCCAGAACATGGTGGTCAGGCATCAAGAAGCAGGTGGAGACTCTGGAGGTCCTTGAGGAGATAAAATATGAGCCAGGTTCTACGACTCACTGATCGCAATTTCAAGCAGGAGGTTCTTGAGTCGAGCATTCCGGTGCTGGTAGAGTTCTCAGGTTCATGGTGCGTCCCTTCCCAACAAATGAGGCCTCTGCTGGAGCAAATGGCAATAGAATATAATGGAAAGCTCAAACTCGGCTACCTGAACGTGGATCAAAATCCCAGGGTGGCTTCTAAATATAAAATAATGGGATGCCCGACCTTTATCGGATTCAGCTCCGACCAGCCGGTTACGAGAAAGGTAGGTGCCCAGTCCAAAAAGCAGCTCATGCAAATGCTGGAGGGGGTCACTTAAGGAAGCCCTGAGAACGGCTCAAGGATTTTTTGAGGCGTGCGAGTTTTATGTCATGCTGGGGACAGGGTGTTCGTGCTGCCCTAGTAGCGTGAAATCTGAGATGCCAGGCAGGTACATTGCTTAACCGGATCGACGTAACAATCGCAGGGACATCCGTGCATGTAAATGCTCAGGTTATTGCGTAGTTTTAGTTTTGGGTTAATTTCCTAAGAGTGTATTAGCTTCTACCACACTGAAAACTAAAAAGAGGGCACTTGATGTGCCCTCTTTTTTTTGCTCTTACCCTCAAAGCTGTCCAAGTCTAACATTGGGGATGGTACAATAATAGAGGGCAGCGACGTGATTGATTATAACGGAAACCTGATTGTCCGGGCTACCAGCACGTTGATGAAGTTGAAGAACAACCCCAATTTTAAAGAGGAAAAAGATGATTAAAAAAGCGATCTCGTTTCTTGTTACGTTGATTCTCTTGATCGGGTTAATTGGGTGCATTGATCCGCCTGCACCAATACCGGTAGAGGGGGATACCTACACTGACCCCGCCGGGCGTTTCAGCGTTCCCATTCCCAGCAACTGGACCGCCGCACAGCATGTACGTGACTATGGCATCCTGACAGGTCCTGATAAATTGATCAAGGTATACGTCGATGCAGTGGAAGCAGGCAGCATGGAAGAAGGTGTTCGCGCGGCATGGAAAACCATTGATCCGAATTTCAATCTCGATCCAGTTGATATTATCGAGGTGCCAGCGCAAAATGGAGCCGACACTGCGGTGACAATCACGTACGATACAGGCAGCGAGGAGGATGTGATCATTGCAGGTGGCTGGATGTATAAAGGTATTGCGTATATTGAAATCATAAAAAGTGACCTGATTACGTTGCAGAAGCGCATATCTCAATTACAGATTATTGATACCGGATTCACCATTACGGCGCTGATTCCATCGGACCTTTCCACAGCAGAGCCGCGACCGCTGGATGCGGAACTATTTCAGGAACTTGAGGCCTATATTGTGGAATCAATGGATTTACTCGATGTGCCGGGGTTATCTATCGCCGTTGTTAAAGGTGATGAGATTATATATGAGAAGGGGTTTGGGGTACGGATGGCTGATTCCGATGATCCGGTCACGCCCCAAACGCGTATGCTGATTGGCTCCACAACCAAGACGATGACGACCATGCTGATGGCCCAACTGATTGATTCCGGTTTGATGGATTGGGATACGCCGGTGGTGGAGATACTCCCGGATTTCTCCGTTGCCGATCCGGCGATTACGCAATCGATCATAATGCAGAATCTGGTATGTGCCTGCACGGGTGTTCCACGGCGGGACTTCGAACTCATCTTCAATGCAACGCAATTGAGCGCCGAGGATATCATTGAATCGCTGGCCGATTTTGAATTTTTCACAGCGTTCGGTGAAGCATTTCAGTACAGCAATCAAATGGTGGCAACCGGTGGATATGTGGCTGTACTGGCGGCAGGGGGCAGTTATGGGAGTCTTTATGATGACTATGTTGACCTGATGCAGCAAAGAATTTTCGATCCCATCGACATGGCTGATACGACCTTTTCGTTTGATGAGGCAATCAGCAGCAATAATTATGCCCTGCCGCACGCGAATAACGTAATGCTCGAATATCGACCGATTTCACTCGAAACCGAAAAAGCATTTATCAAACCGATAGCGCCGGCGGGTGGGGCATGGTCCACCGTGCTGGACATGGGACGCTATCTGATCACGGAGCTGAATGAAGGCATCAGCCCGGATGGCGATCGTGTTGTCTCTGCGGAAAATCTTTCCCAGACATGGGAACCTCAAGTAGCGATTACAGCCGATGCTAGCTATGGATTGGGATGGATAGTGGATGATTATAAAGGCCTGCCGATGCTCCATCATGGCGGAAACACGCTTGGGTTCACCTCGGACCTTGCTTTCTTTCCGAGTGCAGATATTGGCGTGAGCATATTGACCAACCAGCGAGGATCACTGGCAAACGAAATGGTTCGCATGCGCCTGCTGGAACTCATGTATGAGCAAGAGTTTGAGTACGATACACTGGTACAGGCTTATCTTGGCCAGTTAAGCGAGCAGGTTGAAGAGATCAAATCGACCATGCAGGAGAGTATTGATCATCAGGTTATCGAACCCTACCTTGGCACCTATGTTAATGATGTTCTAGGGGATGTGGTTATCGAATGGCAAGATGATCGTCTGATCTTCGATGCGGGCGAATTTGCTGCCGAAATACGTTCCTTTGAAGAGGAGGATCAAGCAGGATACGGTCTCTATGATTCCGTGTTTGCCGGTCTGTCTGTGGAATTCGAAGGGGCCGAGACGAATGAGTGTGTATTTACCATCGGCGCTGGTGTGAATGAGTATCAGTTTGAACAACAGTGGGATACATAGCAACTTTCCAATGGCGCCTCATTTTATGTATAATTTTAACAAATACCTGCAGTTTCATACCAAACATGTTACTGTCCCATGCCATTAAGCTGAATTTTAGCCTCCGGAATCAACTGTAAGCCGCCCTGTTTAGCCGTGAATTCTTTGTTTGTTAAATTGTCTTTGGCTATTAATCCTTGCTTCGTTTTCCGAATTCAGCTTCATCAATGTCTGCTCGAAAGAAGTCAAAATAGTCATTGGAGTTGGGCCACCACCCGACAGTCATCCGCGTTGGGATAGTGTAGCCACCGAAAGTATCCTCCGCTTCAACGGTTCCGCCGAATGGAATTCGAGCGAATGTCCCATCTTCAGTTTTATCACCCCAACGAAGCATTTCTATACTATTGAGTGCACCGTTGCTTCCTATAGACAGAATCAGAGTCTCTTTGAATTGTCCTATTGGAACTATCACCTTTACATGTTCGTTGTCAATCTCTTCCCACACAGCACCTTGCTGAGGTAATAGTGAGGCGGGGAGCCAGACTGATTCAATTGCCAATCGTCCGGCTGCTGACTGATTAATATCTGCACCACTTGCATTAACCACAGGAATCAATCCCCACAACCAAAAACGGAGTCCGGCATTGCCCTCAAAGTAATAATCCGCACCAGTTATACGTGAAAAACCCTTGGCAACATGAGCAATCCATATAAATCCTTGTGGCGGCGCCAGTATTTGCTGTGCCTTCATGGACATCCATGCTCCATCTGGCTTGAGCCGCATTTCGCCAGACATTTGTAGTTGAACACAACTCGATAATGGTGAACCTGGCTGTATTGAATGAAGAAGGTATCGGATTGCGGGATTCGGCAGTTCCTTGACCATAGACTCATCAAACTTCCCCGTGTCAGCTATGCCTTCAAGGGAACGCCATATTTGGTGAAGCTTCTTGTAATATCCTCGTTTCATTTTCCAAATACATCTGCCGGTTTCTATCAAGATTGACTCTGTGCCGTTCCCATTCCATCTAACACCAACGATAACCCTAAAAAAACTTAATGTATTTCCATCGACCGAAAACACATAAGCGTTTTTGTTCGGGTTGATCGCATTGTTAGCATTTTTTATTTGTCTGCGATTACTGACCTGCCCCCCGATCAGTTTGAAAAATATGCAATATTAGCTTAATTGTGTGTCCGTTTTTACTTGACCACTCCACTCACATCACTGAAGTCGATGCATTGCTTGCATACAAATTTTCCGTGTATTTGGACAATTAGTTTACTTTGGTAAGGCCGTAGTGCCTGCA
>CAZJQZ010000089.1:0-1132 GCA_964548045.1 uncultured Dehalococcoidia bacterium
CTGATCATCACGTCCTCCGCCTCATCGGACGGGAACTCAAGCGTGATCCCCTCCTCCACGAATGCGTAATATACGGTGACCTGAAGTTTCTTGTCGTTTTCATCCGTATTGGTGAGGCGTATCACCTTCGGGTTGATGGTCTTCAATCCGCCTGAAGTAAGATTCTTTGATGCGGCCGGTGTGTAATCATAGCTGATGGTGAGAACCTGCGCTTCGGTAGTGACTGTTGCCGAATCGATCACGATGATTCCCCACTTCCCTTCACCGTTTTTGACGATGAAATAATCAGTCCCATGCGCAAGTGCTCCGTCTACCGACCCGCTCACATCAGGATATCCTTGCGTGTCGATCTGCGGCACCGTGCCGTCGGCATTCTGATGTTCGAGCAAAATAAATTCATCGAACGCCCAGGCCCCGGAGGCCACCGTCTGGTCGTAGTCTTCAACGATAGAGTCTTCGGTCGTGGAATAATCGTCGATTCCGCCCCGGATCTCGTCAAGGATCTCGAGATCGATTTCCATGAGATTTCCGGTAATTGCCACACGCTGATTCTTGATGTATTCTTTGACCGTGCCCGCATTGTCAGACTCCACCTCGATCTTGTCCCAGCTCTCCGAGAGTGTCACTCCGCGCATCGCTCCGAGGTTCTTCAAAGATCCCACATCGTCGCCGACTTCGACCTTTGCGGACCCCAGCTTTATTGCTCCGCTGCGTTGTACTGTTGTCTGGCTCATTTCTATACCTCTCTGTAAATAATTTTATAGTCAGAAGGGATATGCCATACCCCTGTCGCCTGACTGTACGAATCGAAACTGTTTAAAAATACTACCTGGGAGACCTTCACTCCTGATGCGCCTCCCATGACCCCCTTGTATCGCTGCATGGCCTCTTTTACGGCATAAAAAAGGCTCTTCACGTCCGCGTAATCCTCAGCCCAGCTGCTGATCTGCATTCGGGGGTATGCGATATCCACATCATGGTGCACCGGATTCGACACCTGCATATACGTGAGCGCTGGAAGCTCCGTCCCCTGGGGAAGCACCACCGGGTAGATCCGGGTAGAAACGATATCAGTGATATCAGTTTCTCCCAGCAAATATGTGTACAAAGCCTCCTCAATGGTCATTTCCCG
>CAZJQZ010000089.1:1232-9746 GCA_964548045.1 uncultured Dehalococcoidia bacterium
TTAGCCACTTACCGACTCCTTCACCATGAGCTGCAGCTCCTCGTTTTTCTCCTCCGGGTTGATCACCGCGAGGATCTCAAAATACCGGTCCCCGTGCTTCACCCGCATTTTCGGTGTCACCCCGGACAAATACCGTATCGTGATCTTCCCCGTAATCTCTGCGTTCACCTGCTGTGCGTCCCAGAACTCCCGTCCCCGCGCAGGCTCGATCGCTGCCCAGACCGTCGCGAATGTCGTCCAGGTCTGCGTAACCTCACCGTAATCCCCCTGGGATTCGCTATACTCCTGGATGATTACCCGATGTCTCAGGCGCCCCGCTCTCATATCGGCCAGATCCTTTCGAGCCCAAGAAGTGAACGCACCGCAAACGGCACCTCTTTCATCTCCTTGATATCCGCCGCCTCCCGGTTCTCATAGAGGTGTCCTACCAGGACCTTTATTGCCTGCTTCACTTTTCCGGGCACTGATGCTGTCGTATCGCCGTACCCCGCCACAAACCTGATAATCACTCCATTCGCCGTTCTGAGCGTAATGGACGGCCACGTCTCGCCGTATTTGAGCACCACACGCCCAGGTTCGCTATATATATCCACATGATAGCTATCGGCTGAGAAAGTGTGCTCCGTTTCGTCGGTGTCGTAATATTTGATGCTCTCAACAGACTGCAGAGGAGGGTTCGGGATTTCGACATAATTCTCTGATGGAAAATTATCGAGTGCAAGCTCCCAGGTCTGCGTAATAAAAGCCCTGTTTTGATACCCCTCGCACCATTCCCGTGCGGCTTCGATAAAGCCGACTATAAGAACATCCTCATCACTCGACTCGATCCGACGATGACTTTTCGTTTCCTCCAGCGTCACCGGCTCCAGCTCTGGCGGTATTATCAATTTTCTTCCCATTGCAGCTCCTTACCCTATCACGTTCTGCGCCTGATTGATTCTTTTTCCGAACCATCACTGCTACGTCGCTGTCGTGCAGTGCCGCGCAGGATCAAGTCTCGCCCAGAGATAAGGGCGGCGTCCTCCTCCGGGACGAAGACCGCCCGCTCTATTACCTTTTTACGTTTACGCGGGGTAGACATCTGCAACCTGCTGATCAACTGGTTCACGCCGCGCCTGACAGCGAATCAGCGTGGCCCCGACCACAATCGTGGCGGAAGTCGTGACCTTGACCGCTACATGGGTGAAGTCCGTGCCAAGAACATCTTCAGGCACCTCGACGATGGCCGTCGCCTCGGCTGTATACGGAATCAGTTTGGAAGCTTCATAACCCACCAGGGTGATCAACGTTTTGCCGGGATTGTCCGCCACCAGGGTCACCGTTGTGCCGACGGCGCTTGCCGTCACTCCGGGCACACCGAGGGTCGCATGATTGACACACAACACCAGGCCCGCCGCATCGGCGAATTCCTGTGCATCGGCATCCGTGCCCGCTTTCTTCGTATATGTAATACCGTTGATTTCAAGCGTCTCATCATTGGTAACCGTATCCACGAGCACGGTCGCCTTTGAAGCATTGACTTGTCCAGTGACGGTTGCGACATAACTGGTCAAGGCTACCGCCCCCGTACCGTCGGCTTTACGTTTGTAGACCTGCATTTCAACCGTATCGTCGGCATCGGTATTCGGTATCGCCCCCACTTGCAGAATAAACATTGCCTTGTCGTAGTCCCGCAGATCATAATACTGCCCCGTGACGTTGCTTGTGGCTATCGACTGCGGCGCCAGTGCCACGTCCGGTTTGATTGATTCTCGAAGTGTTTCGCTCATTTTTTCTTTCTCCTGTCGTTGGAATTAGGCCGGGGCTGAAGCCCTCGGCCCATTCCTATTTGTTTACGCATGGCTCAAAGCATACTTGATCGCCGAAGTGGTGATTACCGATCCGTCATGGCGCGTGAACAGCATGAAGCCTACCTGCAGATAATCCGCATACCGCTCGGTCAGCCGCATGAGCAGCGCCCCCTTGACATCCCGGATGAAATACTGAGAGAAATCCCCGAAGGCTATGATCTTGCTGGCTGCATCGGTGAACGCCGGAAAATCCTGGTTGACCACATACCGCTTGCCAAGAATGGTATCGGGCTCGCGCGCGGCTACGGCAGGCAGCCACAACGGCTGGGTGGTTGACGAGTTCTTGATCTTCTTCAGGTTGGCCAGAGTCGAGTCCGCAAACATCCAGACCCCATTCTGCTGATACGCCGGATCCACCGAGTGCATGATGTCCACCAGCTCCTCCCAGGTGATTGCCGTCGCCGAAGCGAACTGCACTCCTGAATCGCCACAGCTGTTGAGCACCCCGTCGGGCTTGTTGGTATCGTCCCCCGTAGTGAAATGCGTGTTGGTGATCCGTGCAATACGTGTGGCCATCCAGCGGGCCAGCAACGCCTCCAGGCCTACCGCCTCGTCCTGCAGCAGACTCAAGTGTACCCTGATGATCTTCGAGCTGTAGCTGTATGCCTTCAGCACAACCTGCGCGAAGGTCGGATCGGCAGTATTGACCTGGCTCGTTTCCGTCACGATCTCACCGGTGTTGCCAGTGTCGTCTCCAACGGGCACCGGCAGATCATTCCCACCGGATGTGGAGAGAATCTCACAGCCGGCCTTTCGCATTCCCCCATATGCAAGCAGGGTATCCACGACCTTGCCGTAGAAATCTTCAGGCACGGTATACGCGCCCACACCCCCGCTTGCGATCCCCAGAGCACGAACTTCCTGTACATGCTTGGTCATGAGTGCGCGATTCTCCACGTCCATCTCGACAATACCCCTGCGCAGAAAATCTCCGAATGCGCGGCTATAGGCCTGCTTGTCTGGATCCGGCTTGTTTTCTTCCTCAGCGAGCGTGCGTTCGGCCAGTGCATCCTGCACCTGCAGCTGTGCGCGCATCTCATCAATGCGCTCGCTCATCTTGTTCACATCGGCGAGCATAGCCTCGAAAGCGTTGTGATCTTCCGTTGAGAGCTGGCCATCTTCACCTGTTTTCTCTTTGCGAAAAGCGAGTGCACGCTCATAGGCCTCTTTGCGTTCCCGCATTCGCTGATTCATTTCGGTGATGGAGACCTTCTCCTCTTCAGGAATAATGGTATTCTCATTTGGTTCCATTTTTCATTCTCCTCTTAAAAATTCTTTGCCACCTCATGCAGCATGAGATCATAATTTTGACGCACCGGTTCCGAGTGGGGCTCCTGCTCCGGCTCGGGAAGATATGCGCTCAATATCTCGATCGCATGCCGAATAAGATCGGCTTCTTCATCCCCTGTTTCCAGGTGGTGAATATCACGTAAGATGACGGCCGCCAGGGCCGTCTCGTCCAAACCGGCTGAACGCAGGATCGAGCGCGCTACCTGAGCACTCGTCTCCTCATAGGCCGGGTAAGTCACAATAGATACATCGTATAATTGCGCCTCCAGCAACTCCCGGGATGGTTTGCCGTCTTCTTTGCCCCATGTATCTCTTATTGTCCGGAATGCGAAACTCATCTGATCTATATCTCCGCGCTCCATGGGGGCGAGCACCAGGTCAGAAATCAATTGTGTCTCAGGGGGCAGCGCCTCGATACGCAATCCCCTGTCGTCCTCAGTGATCGTCAGGGTGCCGCTCCTCGTACGGCCTAACACCCAATTAGGGTCGTGGTTGAACAATGCCCGCACATCTGCGCCGTCTTTCAGGGTCTTTGTGAAGGCGCCGGAACGAATGATTTCGCGAAATCCCCCGAGATCCACAGACCATACATCGAAAAGCGCAGCATACCCCTGTATCTTCGGCGGCTGTCCTTCGGCTCGCAGCACCCGCAGCTCCTGCAGGGGCACGCAACGAATCTCCGGTAGCGGCATTGCATCTTTGCCGAGTTTCTTATCGATCGCCTCAAGCAGGCTGTTTGCGGCATCGGCAATGGCACTCTCCCCTTGCTGTGCAGCCCGACTCTTAGCTGCGATAACTCCGCGGCGATATATTTCTCCCCGTTTACCGAACGGATATTTATAATGCCCCTTAGTGTTTTCTTCCGCCTCGCTTTCGACGGCGAGAAACCATTTGCCGTACTCGGCCCAATTCTCATTATCGCCCAAGAGAGCGTTGCCGTCGGCGGCCGAGAAGGACCATGCCCCTTCATTGATTTTGCCCGCCGCGATCAGACTGCGTGCGTGACTAACGCCTTTTGAATTCACTTTTATTGCCATTTTTTTACCCTCCTCATCCCGCCACTATCGAACATTGACACCCGGCATGCAAGGGCGGGTGCCCGATGGAGGAGCCGGGGGACAGCGACGGTTGCCCCTCAATATTAACCGATCCTCCCTCTCCAACAAATGGAGCCTCAATCGATACGACCTTGCCGTCTAATGCTGCGCAGTATGGACAGGCATCTGCATTGGCCACCCATATCAATGACGTAACCCCGGCCGATGCGAATGTTGCCCGGGCGAAAGCCCCTTCTCCGCGTACTGTTTCCTCGCCGGCATATTGCGCCGGGCGGTTTTCTTCCCATTCGGCCAGCTGCTCATCCAATGCCGCCAGCACATCCGCCCCGGATTTCTGCGCTGCGGCAATCACTTCCCGCAACCGTGCCGCATTTCGTCCCGTGTAACGCTCGGAAAACGTTGCAGTGTATGCCGCAACGAATGTCTCGGTATCCCAACCGCTATCGGCGCCAATCTCCGCTTCCGCTGCCCGCCTGACGGTCTCTGCCAGCGCCTGATGTACCGGTCGCAGCTGCTGGGTCACATATTCATGATGTTCCTGCCAAAACTTTTCGAGCCACTGCTCGAGCTCTGGAATATCTCTTTTCGGGAGCATCTTGCGTGCTGCGGCCATGATATCGTGCCGCTCACGGCGGACAGTTCGCTCCAGGGCAGAAATAAATACCGGAGTCAGCGCCCGTGCAGCCTTGCGGCGATTCTGTGGCTGCCTGGAGCGCAGATCACTTATTCTTTGTGCTTGTGCGACGGGAGCTGGTTTGGATAACCACTGGGCCGGCTGCATATTGAGCGGCACCAGATATGTCTTGCCCTGGTTATCGGGCTGTGGATTCATATTTTCGAGCTCGCGCCACTCGTCCGCATTGATGATCCCGTCTTGCCTCATAATGTGATACGCCTCATTCCTGCTTTTCGTATCGCCGCGCAGTTCGCTGTCGAGTAAAAATTCCGCAAAATACTCACCCCGCTCTCCCGGATCAAAAAGCTTCCAGTTCAATTGCTGCTCAAAACGCACACACCATGGACGGATTGTATGTTTTACAAAATCAATATCCTGATGCTCGATATTAGAGAACGTGCTACGTTCCAGGTCGGCGATCATATGCGGCGGGACTCGAAACATGCGGGCAATCTCCGTGACGCTGAACTTGCGCAAGCCTAAAATCTGCGCATCTTCCGGGGAAACGCCGGTATTTTTCCATTTCACGCCATCCTCAAGAATGGCGATTTTATGAGCCTGGCCCACTCCCTGATGAGCCATTTTCCAGCCTTCGGATAGTCGGTTAAACGCTGGTTCGCTTAATTCTTTATCGCTTTCCAGGACTCCCGAAAGAGTGCTGCCCTGAATAAAGAAATTGGCATTATATTTTTCCTGCGCTGCGGCCAGTCCCAGAGCCTTGGCGCCATAGCGGACGACCGACTCCCCGGTGTATCCATCTCCCAGGCCGGGTATGTGAAGTACTCTTTCAAAAGACAACTCATGCGGTCCATCATTCAGATATGTACGATAAAACGGCTCCTCGCCTGTACGGCGCACGAGCTCTGTTCTTCGAGACGGGAGTGGCCATAAGGCCCGAATATAGCCCAAGGCGGGATGCCATTCGATCTCTGCATAATGATTACCTTCCAACAGCAAATCTTTCATCGCGAGCTCGCGCCACTGGAAGCTCGAGAGATATGGATTAGGCCGATTGTGCAAAAGCTGATAGGTCGGATGTTGTGGGGCGCGTTCTTTGCCGGCCTTGGGCAGCCGTCGATACACGGGCAGGGTCAGCGAGGCTATGCTCTCAGAGAGCACACGCACACAGGCCAGCACTGCGGCGATCTGCATGGCTGAATCCGGCCCTATGCGCATTTCGTTTACCAATGGATCAAGTGATCCCCGAATGAGCGCCGGGGTAAGCGCATTGTTCGGGTTCTCCAATCCACCTAATTGTTGTACTCGGGTGCGTCTAAATATATTTGGCAGAATTCTCATCTACTTATCCTATTACACGCATGTCTCTCTCGTCATAGACCGATGTTTCGGGTTCTGTATGAATTACTGCTCTGTAAAGTGCCATGATGGAGGCCACAACCCCATCTATCCTTTTCCCGGTCCTGTCCCGCTGCGGCTTCATCGGCATAATATTCCCCTGCCGGTCGCTCTTTACTTCAGTACATGATACCATCCATTTCATGACCGGGTTGTCCCCGTGAGCTATTTTCTTCGCAAGTAATTTCTTCTCGAATGTGTCGGTAGGGAGCGCCATTCCTGAATAACGCTGGAAAATCTCAACCATTGTAAAACCAACTTTCTGTAGATGGTTCACCACTTCCTGCGCTTTCCACGGGTCGTAAGCGATCTCCTGAATTTTAAACTTCTTGGAATCGATCAGAATCTGTTCCTCGATAAAGTCGTAGTCGACAACATCCCCGGGGGTGGGGATGATATAGCCTTTCTTGATCCAATACGAATAGGGCACCTTATCTCTGCGCTCGCGATCGATGATATTGTCACCTGGGATGAAAAAGCGATATACAAATCGATATATTCCCCCCCTCTCCCCAGGAGGGAAACAATACACGACTGCTGTGATATCCTGTGAGGTGGAAAGGTCCATCCCGGCATAACATTTGCAGCCTATAAGGGCCTCCTCAACGACGGAAAACCCGCACGATTCCCAGGCCTCGTCCTTTATCCATCGTGTTTCGGACTGTGTCCAGACATTCAGATTTTTCGTAATGATCTTGTTTTGTTTGGAGGGAGACAATAAAGCCAGCTGTATTCTTTCTTCCAGATATTCCCAACGAACGGATACACCGAGATTCGGATTCGCCTTGATCCAGACACTGGGATCTGCCCAGTCATCCTCCTCATCAAGGGTATAGATCAGGCAAAAGTAGTTTTCCGGAACAGGTTCGATCGACCGCTCAAGCACTTGTACCGCCAGGCTCCGCTCCTCCTGATAACAGGCGGAATTCTTATTGAACCCGGCAGTGGTAATGATATAAATGAGGGGCTGCTCCCGGGCCCCGAGCGCCGACTCCATGACTTCTATCATGGAATTGTCGCGGTGAGCATGGTATTCGTCCACAAGAACGAAATGCGGATTCAAGGCATCCTCTGTATGGGAATCTTTCCCGAGCGGTTTGAACTGTGCTGCTGTCCCGGGGACGACAATTGTGTGGCTCTGTTTATAGGTGCTGATGAGCTCCCGCAAGAATGGCTGTCTTTGAATTTGCCGCTCTGCCTCATCCCAGGCATACTTCGCCTGGTCTCTCTTTGTGGCAACGCAGTACACCTCTGGCCCTATCTCATGGGGCCTGTCCATGAGAAAGCAATAATTCGCAGTAGCTGCGGCATCCGTTGTTTTCCCATTCTTTCGTGCGACTTCGATATATGCCTTCGTAAAACGCCGGTATCCTCCCTGACGGCGCCACCCGAAAAGCACCCAGTCCTTGAACTGCTGCCAGGGTTCCAGCCGTATCCGGGTATCATGCTTTCGAGGGTTCGCCCACTCCCCCTGAGTATGTCTCAGCTGGTGCTTAAAATCTATGATCCTTTTTGCCTGCCCCTCATCGAAATAATAAGGAAACTCAGGATCATCCGACTCCGCACGTTTCAAATCGTTGAGATGACGCTCGACTGCCAATCGGACATATTTACAAACCACCTGGCGGCCGGACAATACATCGTCAATGTATTTTTGTGCCGTATAAGTATTCATAGGCATTACCAATATGATTACGAAAAAAAAGAGAGAAAGAAGATTACGCCTCATGGTACAACCTTTTCATTGTGTCTGTTTCTGCTTCCGAAGATTTCGGTATATTTATTCTTCCCCTTGATGCGGGGGTTAATCCGAATTCAATCATGTATGTCTTAAACGTATTGAATGCTTTCATCATGCTGGTATATTCCGGCATCGTCTGGGAGTTTCGCCCCTTCATGTATTCGGCGAGGGTCCTTTTCATTAACTTTCCCGTCTCAGGATCCCGGGGGCGAAATACAGCCTCATGTGACGCGCGGTATTGGCCGTACGCTTCACAGCACGCCTCGAGGGCTGCGGTATCGATTTTCGTTAAAATGCCATGCTCAACCAGTTCCGCTGCCAAAGACTTCCAGAGCTTTTTTGCATACTTGGTTAAATAAGACGGAGGCCTCGGGATCTCAACCAGTTTATCCGGTTCCGGTTCGTTCTCAGGCACACGATCTTTGCGAAAAGTCCCCTGGATAAGTTTCATTTGAGTCGGTTTTTTAGGCCTTCCTGCCATCAGCAATCCCCTATTCCTATTTTGACAATGCGAGAGAAAACTTTTCCACGAGGTCTTGCGCG
>CAZJQZ010000090.1:0-9460 GCA_964548045.1 uncultured Dehalococcoidia bacterium
ATTTCATACCTTTGTAACCAGGCTTAAATGACTCACTGCCAAATGCTTTGACCGTCTTGCCTCCAGGATTACTCCACTCGACGCCGACTGTGCCTGGCTTAACGGTGTCATTGTGTATGCGGTCACGCCCCTCATCTCCAGAGAAACCAGCTACTGAAACTGGTGAATCACTGAAGTCTAAACCAACCTTTCCTACAGTAATCCTATAACCGGTGAACGGCTTGGTAGTGGTCGAATCAACTTTGGCTTCGCTGTGGCTCACACTGATCTCGTCAAATTTATCGCGATCATCGGGGCCTTTCTCTGCTTCTTCCCCCGGTTCCATAGTAAAATCAGGTAGTTCTCCCTCTTGCGCACTCTCCTGTTCAGTCTCTTCTTCATCCTTCCGCATAACAGGTGTCGATTTAACCGTACTCTCCCTCTTCAGCTTCCAGCGTCGAATGCCTGCCCCGTTCTGTTGCACGACGTGGGTCAATTCATGGGCCACGAGTTCCTTCCCTGCTGACGTGCCGGGATTGTACTCTCCACTGCCAAAAAAGATATCCTGCCCGGTAGTGAAGGCACGGGCCTGCAAAGACTGGTTCAGCCCAGCGGAGTCGGAATCGGTATGCACCCTCACATCGCTGAAATCAGCGCCAAAGCTCTGCTCCATCGGACCCCGGATATCATCCGGTAGGGATTCCCCTCTTCCCTTGGCGGAGTCAATGCGGGATTCCGCTTCGGAATCGACGGTGGGGACAGTTTGTGCGGTGGTTTGCTTTGTTTGAAGTTCCTCTTCCTCCTGACGCTGGACAGCTTTAGCCTGAACGGGTTCTTCTTCCTCTTCTTCCTGCCTCTGGGCAACTCCGTTTTGTGATGAGCTGATCCTTTGCATTACCTGGGATGCCATTTGATCAGCTTCCTGCTCGTACTTATCACCCGGAGGGTTTACCGTAAGATTAGCCTGGACGATTTGTTCTGAAGAGGCTCGTGCCGCTTTACGCTGGGCCAGCATCCGCTGTACAGCCTGGTTGCCGGCAGCGCGCTGGAGCGAAAGGATATCATTCGGGTTTATGGCTGGAGGAGGAGCCGCCGAGGCATGCGCGAAGGCCACGGAGGGATCAATGCTTGTCTGTGCAAAACCTTCCGGCCCCTGCGTCGTCTGTTCTGCGGGCTGAGGCTTCTGCCGCTTTGCGTCTTGTTCGCGATGATCGGGCACCTGAGTTTCGTTCGGCATAGCATTCCCCCTATGCGATTTTCCTCAAGACTCAGGATTCTCTCAACAGTTGATAAAAAAAAGAGCCGCTCAGCCACCGCTGAACAGCCCTTCAATGTCAGCTTATCGGACAGCCATTACGGCCGTCTCAATTAACCTGTTCGGCCTGTCATTCCTTTCGACGAATTCCCCCAATCGATAGAACAACATATCACAGATGATACTACTCGCCATGCTGTTTATTGTCAAGACCACAGATTTGGAGCAGAACCAAAATAGAGAAGTAAGGGGAAATACGGGGTTTGAAAAATGGATTTTGAAATATATCGGTATTGCGGGAGAAGATCAGAAAATCAAACGAAAGCTATGCACACAGCACACCGACCTTCCCTGCCAAACTTAAAGATTTACCAGACAGCGGTAAATCTTTAAGTTTTAAACGATTTCCAGTGAAGCGCGCACATTCCGTTGCACAGCTGCAATTCGGAGCAGTGTCCGGATCGCTTTGGCGGTTTGCCCCTGTTTGCCTATTACCTTCCCTTTGTCTTCCTGGGCAACCTCCAGCTTGAGAATAACCCTGTCATCCTCATCACCGGGCTCTTCCGTAACTCTCACTTCATCCGGATTATCCACTATGGCCCTGGCAATGTATTCGACGAGTTCCTTCATCACTTCTTCCCCGACTCGAATTTATCCAAGATGCCTTGCTTTCGCAGTAGGCTCGTGACCGTTTCGGACGATTTGGCTCCTTGACTGAGCCATTTCAAAGCCTTATCTTCTTTTATGACCACTGTTGGCGGATCAGTCAGAGTATCGTAATGCCCGATAATCTCAATGAAAGATCCGTCTCGTGGCGATCGAGAGTCCGCAGCTACTATTCGATAACTCGGCCTTTTTTTTCTGCCTGTTCGTTGTAATCTTAACCTAACCATTAGTCTTCAAATATCCTTTCTCTAATTCTCCGTGGATTCCAGAATAATTCTGGCATCTACTGCTATTGCCCCTTTAGTGTATGCAAATACGGGGTTGAGATCAAGCTCCTTGATTTCAGGAGTCTTCCGGGCCAGTTCAGAAAGCTTCAGCAGCATATCCTCCAGTGCCAGAATATCAACTGGGTCCTGTCTCCGATGCCCCTGCAACACAGGGTACCCCTTTATTTCCCGGATCATCTCTCTCGCATCTCTGCGATCTAACGGAACTATACGGAAGGAGACATCTCCCAGCGTCTCAACAAAAACACCCCCCAACCCGAACATCAGCACCTGACCAAACTGAGGATCTTTCGATATCCCCATTATCACTTCCACACCATCCGGCACCATTTTTTGCACCGAAACCCCGCTTTTCCTTTTGCTGGTGCCGAGTCGCTTGCCCAGATTCGCTACTTCGCTATACATCCTCCCTACTTCCGCACTGCTAATTATGCCCAGTTTCACTCCCCCGCTATCGCTTTTGTGAATAATCTTTGGGGAAGCCGTTTTCAGAGCCACCGGAAAACCTATCTCTTTGGCTATTGCGATGGCTTCATCTCTGGTTTTTGCCAATCTGGTATCAACAACCTTTATGCCTTCCCCCCTGATTATCTGTTTAGATTCCACCTCTGTCAAGACCACCCGGCCATCTTCCCTCGCCGCACCGATGATTCTTTCTTTTACCCCCACAGTGATTCCTTTTTTACCATTGCACGAACATCGGCATGATCACCTGGGTCCAGTTTCCTTCCTCGATGGGACGAAAGACTCCGGGGCTTGATGAGGTGGTAACCTCAAGCACTACCTGATCATCTTCGAGGGCTCCGAAAACATCCATCAAATACTTGCTGTTGAAAGCTATCTTGGCCTCCTCCCCTTCTATTGAAGCATCGATGCTGCCCTCATTATCACCAATTTCCTCGGCACGGGCTGAAACCTCAATCTTTCCGGGTGAAGACTTGCCTTCCGGTATCATGCACAAACGCACAATACCGCTTCCGTCACGGGCAAACACAGAAGCGCTCCTAATGACACGAAGGAATTCAGGGACATTGATTTTGGCCGTGGTAGTATGGCTCTGTGGAATAAGCTGGTTATAATCCGGAAAAGTTCCCTGAATCAATTGAGATACTATCTCAATATCCATTTTGGGTTCCTTGTTTTTAAGGCTGAAAAGAATCTGGCTTTTCTGTGGATTGATAGTCATCTCAACCGGGTCAGATTGGTCTCTGAGTAGCCGATCCAGTTCTCTTAAAGAACGTGCCGGAATGATGATGCCGATATCTTCTTTCACCGCTTTTGTCATCTCTAGATCATGCACTGCCAGCCTGAACCCATCGGCGGCGACCAGAGTCAGATTTTTACCGGAAAACTTTGCATAAGTGCCAGTAAGAACAGGCCGCGAATCATCCATGGCCGCAGCGAAAACAACCTGGTTTATGGCGGTACGCAGAGCATTAGCGTCAACACTGGTGGTTATTCCTTTGCCGATCTGAGGAATTGGCGGGAATTCATCAGCTTTTTGCCCGCTGACGTGAGCTTCGGATTTGGCACAGGTGATTTCCATTGACAAAGTGCCGGATGTAACATTCATATTGATAGTATTACTGGGCAGAGAGACCACGAAATCCGTCAGTAGACCTGCGGGAATAGCAATAGCTCCCTCTTCTTCGATCTGAGCCCCGATCCAGCAATTTATGGCAACCTCAAGATTAGTAGCGGACAGCCTGAGGCGTGATTCGTCCGTACTGATTAGTACATGACTGGTAATAGGCAAAGTGGTTCTTGTAGCTACCGCTCTGCCCACTATTCCCAATCCTCTGCTCAGATTTTCCTGAAGACACGATATTCGCATCCCTCATCCTCCGAAAGTGGTGAAAGTAGTATACAAGAAAATACCCTTGGAATACAACACCTCGATTTGCTGTATTTGGACGTGCAGGGAACAATTGACATGTTTTGCTCAAGCGTGCGATACTTTTCTAAATTGAATCGCACAGGCATTGAGATATCGGACAGAGGCAAAATGAACAAACGGTCTTATCGGCACGGAAAAGCGGCGGAAACATTTCAGCAAGGCGATGAAAAATACCGATTGTTCGTAGAGAATGCCGGGATGCCGATGGTATACTATGCACTTGATGGCCGATTCCTGTTTATCAATACCTTTGCTGCCCAGAACCTCGGCGGGAAACCTGAGGACTTCGTGGGTAAGTCATTGTACGAGATTGTTCCCGACTTAACTGAAGAGATTCAAGAGCGAAACCGCAAGATGGTCGAACTGGGCACTGCTCAGAAATATGAGGATGTGATCGAAGTTCCTTCGGGCACTCGCTGGTATTCCACCATTGCGCAACCGTTAAAAGACAAGTATGGCAAAGTATTTGCGATTCAAGTTATTTCCTATGATATAACTGAACTCAAGCAGCAGGAGAACGCGATGAATACGCTCTCCGATGAGTTTGCCGAGGCCGCCGTCGAATCGATCGAAGGCGCGACACCTGATAAATATGAAAACCTGACGCCCCGGGAACGGGAAGTATTTCAGCTTACGGCTATGGGGTATGATCGCGCGGAGATATCCGAGCGTCTGTTCATAAGCCCGCGCACCGCCGAGGCTCATCGGGCCAGCGCCATGCGCAAACTTGGCCTGCGCTCCCGAATCGATCTCATCCGCTACGCATTGCGCAGAGGAATTGTGCCCCTCGAAGGTTGATTTGCACATTGGCTTTCCCTCATACATAATCTCTTTCCTGAAATTAGGTAGCATTACGAATTGATAATCCTGCTTGTTCGTGCCATACTTTTTCTATCGATCAGATCAGAGAGGTGATTAATGGGCGAATTGAGCATGAAGGTCGTGGAATTAAAAAGGGATGAGGTTGTCGAAGATGTAAAGCACAGACTGAATCAAGGTGAGGATCCCATCCAGATACTCGATGAGTGTCGCCAGGGGATGACGATAGTCGGCGAACGGTTTCAGGAGGGAGACTATTATCTGGCCGAATTGATGCTCTCCGCTGAGGTCTTCAAAGGGGCTATAGCCATCCTCGATCCATATCTGGCAAAAGCTCGTCCCGCAAAATCTCCGGGTAAAGTGGTACTGGCCACTCCTAAAGGCGATATTCATGATCTGGGCAAAAATATTATGGTCACATTGCTGAGTGCCCACGGATTTGAAGTGCATGATCTGGGTGTGGATGTGCTCCCGGAAATGATAGTAGAAAGGGTCAAAGAACTCCAGCCTGATTTTGTCGGTTTCTCAGCGCTCATAACTGTGGCATTTGACAGCATGAAGGAAGCGACAGACATGTTTGAAAAAGCCGGCATCAGGGATCAATTCAAACTCATGGTTGGAGGAGGAGTAACTACTCCCAAAGTGAAAGATTACATCGGAGCTGATTTCCAGACGGTTGATGCGACCGAAGGCGTGGCTTATTGCATGAAGGTTTCGGGAGGCAAGTAACATGGCAAGCGAATCGATGGCACCTAATGAGAGACTATGGGCAGCAATTCGGCTGGAAAAGCCCGACCGTGTCCCGGTGCTTCCCACTCTTCTACCAGAACCGGTAAGTGGCCTGGCCGGACTGACCGGCGCCCAGGTTTGCAACGATAACAAATTACTGATTGATGGCGCTTTGAGGATATTTGATGAATACGGCGGATGGGACAGCCTTTACCCTATAGGCGCTACCCCTACTCAAATGCAGGCTATGTGTACTTTCCCCATGAAAATGAGGATACCGGGAATAGACCTCCCCGATGACTACATGTTCCAGCTTGATGAACAGGAAATAATGAAACCGGAAGACTACGATAAAATATGCGAAATGGGCTTCGAGAGGTTCTACTACGATGACTACCTCTGGCGCATTACATCACTTAAACCGGATGAGCTTGATGATACATTGAATGAAGTCGTATCAAGTTTTGTCGGGTTTCTGGAAGGGTGTTCAAAACGAAATGTCCAACCATTCTTCCTGGGATACGGATTACATCCCTTTTTTACCCTCTCCCTTATGCGTTCCATGGTTCCCTTCACTCAAGACCTTTATTTCAATCCGGAACCGGTGGAAAAGGCTCTCAAAAAGCTGACCGCCGAAATAATCGAAAAGCAGCTCCCCATAGCCAAAAATTCCGGGGTTAACAACTGGCTGTTGACCGAAGAGCGGGCATCGGCTTATTTCTATCCCCCGGCTATTTTCGAGCGATTCTGGTGGCCCTATACCAGAGAGATCGTTGACGCATTCTGGGCCGAGGGAATCGTCACCACATTCCATCTTGACCAGTGCTGGGATAAGAACATTCCCTATTTCAAGGAGTTGCCCAGGGGATCTGCCATAATGGAACTGGACAGCTATACCAATATTTTCGCTGCCAAGGAAATCCTGCGCGATCACCTGTGCTTTCACGGGGATATTCCGGCTTCATTGTTTGCTTTGGGCAAGCCGGAAGAAGTGGAAGCCTACTGTAAGAAACTGATAGATGAAGTTGGTGGGGATGGCGGGTTCATCTTGGGCAGTGGATGCAGCGTTCCTCCTAATGTCAGGCCGGAGAATTTCCGGGCCATGATTGAAACAGGCAGGAATTACGAATTATCCGGGCACTGAATTGAATAGGCATTGCAATGAGAATTTCTGGCGGGATAATGAATAGCAGCCTTTCATTCCTGATAATTGCATTATTGGTAATGATATGTGCTTGTGGGGATAGTGGCAATGATGGGAAAACCATGATGCCCGCAGATCAAAAAGACATTGTGATCACCATCGGAAATATAACTGACAGAACCGGTCCGGCAGCTCAGGCGATGCAGTATATTGATCTTGCACTTGAAGATGCGATTCTCTATTACAACGATAACGATCTTATCCCGGGCGTGAAGCTGAAGCTGGAAAGTTATGACACCCAGTATGATACTGCCAAGGTGATACTGGGCTACAATTACCTCAAAGCAAAAAATGCCACTGTGATAACTTCGTTTTTACCAATTGTACCTGAAATATTGAGCCCGCACGTTAACAAAGATGAAATGGTGTTTTTCACGGCAAATGCAAATGCAGAATATCTATATCCGCCAAGCTATACGCTGGCGTGGTCATGTCTCTGGGATGAGACTATCTACACTCAGCTTAAATGGATTGCCACCAATCACTGGGATTATGAGTTAAACGGACCGGCAAGGATAGGTGGTGCCGGTTGGGATGATGGTACAACCTCTATTATATTTGCAGCCGCTAAGAAATACGCCCGGGCACATCCGGATCAATTCGAATGGACCGAAGGCTATATCACTGATTTCACCTTCTCCTGGGCTCCTCAAGTAGAAGCGCTTAAGGATTGCGACTATATATTCCTGCCAGTAATGATGCACACCTTTACCCGCGAATACTATAATGCCGGGCATGATAAAGCTACATTTCTGGGTAATGAATCACATACTGCTTTTCTGGGAATGATGTCGGAATCCGGCCGATGGAATGAGATAGATGGAATGCTGTTTGCAATTAACCTTCCATGGTGGGGGCAGGGAGCTGAAGAGGAAGTACCGATAGTCGATGAATTGATCAATACCTACCATCCCGGCAACGGAAATGAGATTAAAATGGCAGGGAGATCATACGTTACTGCCTTTCTTCACCCTATGCTTTGCGAGATCATTAAAATAGCAGTGGAAGAAGTCGGCCCTGAAAATGTGAATTCCAGAACAATATATGATGCAGCCCAGACTTTCCAGTACGACTTGCCTTCCAGATCCAATTACCTGAATTTCAGTGCTACCAAACGTAACGGATATAATTATTTCATGATTTCAGAAGCTGTTGCTGAAGTTGAGACACTTATTGGGGTGAGCGATTGGCTACCCGTGGTACATGAGCCGTAGTTACCTTGATATTGACCTCTCCACAGGTCCGGTCAACTTGAAGAATGGATGATAATCAGCTTTCACTAATTGTATTATCCAGCGGTTCCTTAGATTAATTATGCCTTTTAGCTCATATAATTAATGTGTCCAATTTTTACTAAAGTTAAGCAAAAGTCAGGTCATTCTCCGGTTGTTTCACAACAGGCATAGTGAAGGAAAAAGTGCTCCCGCTGCCCGGTTCGCTTTCCACCCAAATACTGCCGCCATAATACTCCACTATTTTCTGGCAGATTGCCAGTCCCAACCCAGTGCCAGGTGGTTTGTCTTTCAAACCGTCTCCCACCTGAGTGAACTTATGGAAAATGCGCTCCTGCTCTTCGAGAGGAATACCCATGCCGGTATCGGTTACGCTCACCTGAACCATCCCGGGGGATTCACTCGAATTGATGGCTCGGATGAAAATGTTTCCACCTTCCGGTGTAAATTTGATGGCATTGCTGATTAGATTGGTCACCACCTGAAGGCATCTGTCTTTATCGCTCCAGACGGAGGATAAATCCGGTTCAATTTTGGTATTTAGTGCCAAATCTGTATTTTTAGCCAGTGCCTCAGTGGCTTCAATCGCTGCCTTGATAACCTCTGGCATTTCCACCGATGCAGTTTCCCATTGAATCCGTCCGGCCTCAATTTTGGAGAGATCGAGGAAGTCATTAATCAATCGGGCTAACCGGTCAGTTTCATTGTTGATGGTGCCCAGAAACTCCTTTTGAATCTCCTCATCGTTATCGTAGGTCAGGAGTATATCGACATAGGCCTTTATTGAAGCCAGCGGTGTTCTGAATTCGTGGGATACCGTCGAAAGGAAAGTATCCTTTATTTTATCGATCTCTTGCAGTTTCTCGTTAGCAGCGTTCAGTGCTGAAACTTTTTCTTCCAGTTCTACTGTGTATCGGTTTATTTCTATCCCCATTAATCTGCGCTGTTTCATCTCCGAATTCAACTCATGGATTCGCCGGGAAATGAACCAGAACAGGACAAGCACCATCACCAGCAGGGCGATGGAAATCTGGTCCATTTTTATGTCTTCATGATTCAAACTTCCCAGGGCGTAGGAAAGCAGAGGGATGAGAGCGGCCAGAATGATCTCCGGTTTGACCCTCGCTTGCATGATTGATGAGATTTTACTTGCCCAATTTCCGATTCTGCTGGTTTCGCTAATCTGAGCCATGATAACATTCTTCCGGGTGTCATTATGGTACCGGAGACGTCTCAGAGAGTCAAGTTGCACTATCCAACGGTGTATGTTCCGGTGCCAACTGCTATAAGCTTGTTCTCTTCGTTATGCAGTTCTGTTCGAATGACCGCTACCTTGTTGCCGGTTCGGAGCGTAGTGCCCCCCCACATGCCACTTGCCCGACATGAATGTCT
>CAZJQZ010000091.1:0-9356 GCA_964548045.1 uncultured Dehalococcoidia bacterium
ATCAACTGTCAGTTTTCTCTCAATAAAGCAAAAGGTAGTATACCTTTCAGTGGGGGAGGAGCAATTTATTTTGATAACTGCATTTCAACAGTAATTGATAGTTGTCACATCGAAGCAAATGAAGCAAGTCACCGGGGAGGCGGAATATATAGCTATTATTCAAGTTTCAATATGAACAATTGCGTGACTAAAAATAATTGGGTTTCTGGAGCCTCTGGTTTGGCTGATGGCGGTGGTGGAATAGAAATGCGGGGATCCTCACCACTCATTGTTGATTGCATATTTACTGGTAATTACGTCTTGAGCGATAGTGGTGGAGAAGATGGCGGAGGTATCTGCATTGAATACGATTCAAATCCTCAAATCACTGGCTGCACATTTAGTGACAATCATGCACCCTCAGGAGGAGGAATAACTGTTCGCCTGGCAACGGCTAATATTGAAGATTGCGAGTTTTCAGGTAATACTGTGACTGGTCAAGGCGGAGCTATAATTAATTATATTGAAGGTAACCCGAAAATCATTGGTTGTACCTTCGTTGAAAATGAAGCTCATGATGGTGGTGCTATAGAAACATCACAGTCTTCCCCTCTGGTAATTAATTGTCAATTTTTTGACAATATCGCGAACGGTGTTGGTGGTGCAATTGCAGGGCAAAATGGAGGAGGCACCCAAACTTTTATTAATTGTGTTTTCAGTAACAACTCCGCCAACATAGGAGGAGGAGTATACAATAGCAGCTACTTGGGTGGTTCAATAGGATTTGTCAACTGCACGTTCTTCAGCAATGTGGCCGATGACCAAGGAGGGGGAGTCTACAACGGTTCCGGATCTGATATGTCCATCTCGAATTCGATACTATGGGGCAATAGTCCAGACGAGATTCACGATTATACTGGAACCAATCCCCCAGTTACCTATTCTGATATCCAAAGCGGCTATCCCGGTACCGGCAACATAGATGCCGATCCACACTGGGTTAATCCCGGCAGCGGGGATTTCCATTTATTGCCCACTTCACCGTGTATCAATGCCGGTACCAACTCAGCGCCTAACTTGCCCACTGAGGACTTCGAAGGTGATCCACGTATCATGAATGATATTGTGGATATGGGGGTGGATGAGATTAACCTTGTTCCCCCGGCAGTAACAACAAATATTGCCAGTGGCGTTAATACAACCGGGTTCACCTTAAATGGTAATCTTGAAAACCTTGGAATGAGTGGCATCGCAATAGTTTCGTTTGAATACGGCTTGCAATCGGGATCATATCCGTTCAGCGCCGTGGTGGTTGAAAGCCCAATGAGCGGCACCGGCTCCTTCCATGCAGATATTACTGGACTGATTCCCGGTACAACATATTATTTCAGGGCAAAGGCTACCGATATTCAAATAGCATATGGCAATGAGTTAAGCGTTAATACTACTTCGATAGAAGGCTGGTATGCTAACGGAGTAGAATGGCAATATTACTCCACATCGGCAAGCGGACAGGCATATGAAACTTACTGGATGGATGGTTACCAAACAAAGAATATAGGCCCCGGACTTGAAGATTATACGGGCTCTGAATACCAGGAAAGCAACGTTGAGGTCTATAATGGCAAGTGTGTTTTAGACCAGCAAAAGCAAACACAAGTTGAAGGTATGTATTCGGATTTGTATAGCCCGATCGATATATACTTTGATAAAGAAACCCTTGATCCACTCCAGAGATTCGAAGCAACAGATAATCCGATGGTGGGGGAGACATGGATTCAAACATGGAAAATCAATTACAATGGCTGGCCAATAAATCGTGGGTTGAGCGGCGGCGAATCATGGTCTTATTCTGATATAACTGATCCTGCAGAAGCAGGTTGGTTGAATCACAGCGGCATAGATCTGGGTAATGCTGAGCGAAATTATGATCTTTCAGTAAGTTCGACAACCACCATTATTACGGTTAATGGAATGGCTTTTGAGTGCTATACGGTAACTAGGGAACCAGATAGTAGCGGCAATTATATTTTAGAATACTGGGATAAAGATGGTATACTGGCCTGTCCGGTCAAAATAGAGGATTCAGTCAGCTTTGATGAAATAGAAATCAAGGAACTAATATATCATGATTGGCCGGATACTCCGGTTGTTGAGACCTGTGATGCTAGCGGTGTTCCAAAGAGTACATTTGATGTTGCGGAAAGTGTGTACCTGAAAGGTTCGGGAGTGACCCTGATGTCCAGTGTTGATAATGATAATTTATATAATGTGTGGGTGGGCACGGGAACTCCAAGTGATGGGGCAACTTTGGCTGCATGGGGTAGTTTGGTAGCTAGCGATATTGATGTTGGGCCTCAAAGTGGTTCGAATGAGCCCGGTACCTTTGGTCCGGTTAATCTTGGAACAATGAGTTCTGGGATATTATACGTGCTGGATGACGGTGACGGCGTGTATCATCTTGATAGCAATATCTCTGAACTTGCAGGCGTTCCCTGGGGTAGCCAGCAGTATGCATTAGGCGATACGTCCTATGATGATGGTTTGAGTTCTGTGTTTACTGTAATCAGTCCCGAACTGGCGATTGTTCCCCAGAGCGGCCCGGTATGCACCTCGGTTACCATCAAGGGGTATGACTTTGCCGGGCCTACCGTGGGGACGCCCTGCATCAATACTGCTGGCAGCACTTGGTCCATCAATCCCGGTGATATAACCATTGCCGGTGCTGTGCTTGTAGCTGGCGATTGGACTCAAGCTGAGTACACAGCCCGGGTTAAGGACCTGGACAACGATGGTCTATGTGATGACTTCTCTGTGCAAGTGAACGTTCCCAGGATGACGACCAGCGGCCCGCAGTTGATAAGCTGTGCGGATTTGTATGAGCCGGGAACCCCCGTGTATGCGCAAACTGATGTGTTTACTGTTGACCCGCGCGTGGTAACCGTTGATCCCTCCAGCGGTCCTCCGGGAACCGCTGTAACCATTGATGGTAGCGGTTTCTGCCCGGGTGAGACCTTCGGTAAAGCTGTTTTTGTATATGGAAATACCACGGCAACAGGAACTATTACTCAAACGCCTATCGAGGTTGATGATTTGGGTAATTTCACTGTCAGGGGCACCATCCCGGAGGATGCTACCCCTGATTTAAATGGGGTGATCGTTTTCTTCGATCCGAACAGTCCCACTGTCTACGACCCGACCACCGGCACCTGCCTGGCGGGCCAGGGCATGTTCATGGTTACTCGCCCGATTCTTTCTCTGGACCTTCAAGAAGGCCCGCGTGGTACGCTGGTTACGGCCACCGGTTTGGGTTGGCTGCCAAACAGTCCCGGCACGGTCTCGATAGTTTACGATGCTGTTCCTAGTCGTGGCGTTAGTGCAGGCACGGTAACTGAGACGCAGCCAGATTCCAACGGCGATATCTGGGTTCAGTTTGATATTCCTCCATTTGATGGTGACGTCATGGAGCCGGGTGCCCTCTTCCTTCTTTTCTCGGCAATCGATACAGTGGGGAACCAAACATTGAAGCATGTATTCACCGTAATTCCACCTGCAATAAGTGTCGATCCGACGGAAGCAGAGGCCGGTGGAGAGGTAACGGTTATAGGGCAGGGATTCACGCCAAAGACCCAAGTGCAGGAGGTCTCCATCGCTGGTGTACAAATAATGCGAATTTGCGGTTTTCCACTTACAAGTGGAACCGGTTCGTTCGAGGTAACTGGTATGGTTCCCGGTGTGATGCCGGGTACACAAATGATTAAGGCACGGGTTACACAAACTTCGGAAAATGCGATCACATGTCCATTTGCTGTAATAGGTGATTTCAATCCGGGCACGCCCACGGGACCGGCACAGATAACTGTCAGCCCTCAATCAGGTTGTGGCGGTTCGGCGGTAACGGTCAGAGGAACTAATTTTATGCCACTGGCTTATGTGCAACGGCTTACTATTGCTGGGGCGTATATTGTGCCAGTTCAGCAACTCCCGATTACCAGCGGAACCGGTTCGTTTGTGGTTGAAGGAACCGTGCCAGGTGTTGCTCCCGGGCCAAGTATTGTTCGGGCTGAAGTGGTGAACGAAGCTACTGCATCTTTTTCAGTGATTCCGGTGTGTGAGATAAGCGTCGATATCTACGTCACCCTCCAGGGCGAAAACCGTCCAATTGAAGGCTGGGAGATACCACTTGATGTCTGCTTCTGCCCGGTCGGTAGCGGGACTCAAACCCTGCTAAATCCGGGGACGGATTGTATCTGTTTCAGTGGGACAACGACTTATGTTGCGCCCACTATCGAAAGCGGCACACGGGCGAAGCTCCCGGTTGGGCCGGTCAATCCCTGTACCTACGATATCACGGTGGATACCCCAACAACATTGTTGAACGTGAAAAGAAACGTCGGGGTTTGGTAGGATCAAGTAGCTTGACTATTATTAAGAGAGGGGGCACAATTTGTGCCCCTTTTTTCTTTTGTTTCAACAAAATGATGGATTATCTTGACCTGCCCCCAGTTATTGTACCACTCCCGATGTTAGAGTTAGAATGAAAACTGGTCAGAAGGTCTCAGGGTAAAAAGAAACTCACTTACGCTTACTTGTCCTATTAGCTTCAGCTTTGAGCTTCTTAATTTCTTCCTCTGAAAACAACTTCCAGCCATTCCTATCCCTCAATTCGACATCATCGATTATTCCCTCATTTATCCAGCGAGTAAGAGTCCGACTAGATATCCCGTGACCTGCCCCCCGAGAAATGGTTAATAGATTGTTACCAGTTAACAAAGACCCTGAATGTAACGTTGATGAACAGATGAATGATAAATGCCGGCCAGAACGAGTTACCACGATATGCCACGTAACCAAAGTAAATGCCCATAGGGATAGTGCTGATTACCTCTAACTCAGGCTTTCCAAGATGCAGGAACAGGAAAGGGATCATCTGGATGAGGATGCTTCCCTCTTTGAACCTTTCCTTGAGCCCGAACAATAGAAAGCCCCGGAATATGAATTCCCATCCAGCTTGATAGGCTATCATTTGAAAAAAGTAGGTTGGTAAATCGAAATTGTTGATGGTGTAGTATTCTTCGAAAGATGAAAAACGTGAGGTGAGGAAGAGTACAGGGAGCGACACGAAACAGGCAATTGCTACATGAAGCCGCCATATTCGGTAATCCCCGATTCGCAATCCGAAATCGAGCGGGTTTTTTCTGAGCAGAATGATGATGGTAAGTATGGGTAGAGCTGCGTAAAACACCAGGGAATCAGCCCACCTCGAATGAATTGAGTGGTGTTCCGCGAGGATAAGAAAAAACACGGCAAAGCCGATAACTACTATTTCGTTGCAGTATCGCTTCAGGAAGTCACGGATTTTGGCCAGTTCGAACGCAATCACCTTATCGCTCAACATGTGATTATACACTTTCCTGCCATTGTAATGTGATAGAATTTGATCTTAAGGAACCTCTGATCAACCCCCTTTATCCCACAATCTTGGGGAGATTTTATAGCTGGGGGGACACCCCCAGACCCCCGAAGTCACTCTTATTCAGAGGTTCCTTAAATATGCCCTTCATTTCATGTACTATAATTTTGCTAGACCGCATAAAATACTTACACCGATGACCTGCCCCTTTTCTTATCGTTCTACCACAAAACTGGCGCCCGAATTGGCGCCATAACCCGGATAACGCCACATAAATCCAGCGTAAACCAGATAACTCAGTAGAATTGGGGAAAGGAAGATTTAGCTACGAATCGGAGTATTTTGAAGACCGCAACGCGAGACCACAG
The DNA here is from genome assembly GCA_964548045.1 of uncultured Dehalococcoidia bacterium. GTDB lineage: Bacteria > Chloroflexota > Dehalococcoidia > SZUA-161 > SpSt-899 > JBGLNL01. Next base: position 5,761 of record CAZJQZ010000091.1, read on the forward strand.
AGCATTCGCTCCCAGCTACAGGTTTTAACCTTTTTATTGCGTTATGTCTAGAATTGGTGCCCAGTTGGTGCCCGCCTCTTGCTTGCAAAACTGGTCAATTTATCGCCAAAGAGGGCAATAACATGTCAGAAAACCAATTTGGAATCATGGAAAGAATTGTGCGATCAGCTAGCATTAGATGGGGTAAATATGTCTTTAATGGAAAAATGGGGTAATGTAAAATCATGTTGACTTGTAAAGGTAAAGATAGATGCTATAAATCGAAGTTAGATATAGCTACACTTATTAAATCGACAATAAATGGTTGCATCATTCTAATGTTGCATTTATAATCAAAGTGATGTTCGTGTTATTTTATTGACAGCTATTCATTAATACAAAGGGGGGCAGCAAAATGAGAAAACAGGTATCCTTCATCCTTGTCATAGTTATGGTAATGGGCCTTCTCGGTCAATTTATACTGGTCCAGCCGCAATCAACGGTAGCCCAGGGGACTATTCAGGTAAATGTTAATGATTCAAAATGTGTCTCCGGGTCAGGTCAGTCCAATCCCTATAATGTGGTGTATTGCAGCATTCAGGATGCAATCGATGACGCAGCCAATAACGATACCGTTATGGTAGCTGCCGGGACTTATAACGAGAATATCTATTGGGATAGTAAAGACCTTGACATTACAGGTGCCGGGAAGGACGTGACTATCGTCGATGGAGGTGGCACAGATTCCGTTTTTACGGTAATCGACCTGCCCTCTAATTCAAGCTTGCAGGGATTTACCATCACCAATGGATACAACCCCAAATACGGCGGAGGCATCAGCAACAGTGATTCTGACCTGCTTATTAACGATTGCTTGCTCATAAATAACTCATCTGGTTTGGAAGGTGGGGGGATTTTTAATGTCAGCGATTCATCTCCCACGCTGACCAATTGCGTTTTCTACCAGAATTCGTCGGGTAGCTATGGCGGAGGATTGTATAATCATAGCTCATCACCGGTATTGACCAATTGCACGTTTTTCGATAACGATGCTACTTCAGACGGCAGCGGTCTTGGCAATTACAATTCTTCACCTCAAGTAACCAATTGCATTTTCTGGGGCGATTACGATCATGAAATCCATAATAATAATTCGTCTCCAACTATCACCTATTGTGATATCGATAGCAGTTCTCTTTACCCGGGAACGGGCAATATGAATAAAGACCCAATGTTCGCCAGTCCGCCCGTGGGCGATGTGCATCTGGAGGCAGATTCACCCTGCATCGATACTGGTAATAATAGTGCGCCCAGTATTCCTAAATACGATTTCGATGGAGACAAGCGCAGCACCAACGGCAATACAATCCCGGGCGCTGTCGTTGACATAGGTGCGGACGAATTCATCAATACTCCGCCCTCAGCTTCAAACCTCGATATTTTACCTTCCAGTCCTTACCCGAATGAAAATCTCATCGGGGATTACGATTACTATGATTTCGATGGTCATTCCGAAGATGGAACTCAAATCAGATGGTACAGAAACACGGTTTATCAGGCAGCCTACGATGACACTCTATTTATACCTTCCAGCGCTACAGACGAACTGGATACTTGGTATTTTACCATAAAGCCTTTTGACGGAATTGACTATGGTAACACGGAAACTTCCCCAACAGTATACGTTGCCGATATAATGCCCAGTATTGTGGTAAGCAAGACGGCCGATCCTACCGCAGTGGATGAACCTGGAGGCAACGTTACATTCAACTTCAGTGTACAGAACACAACGCCGGTTGAAGGGGTTACACTGACTTCTTTAACTGACGATATCTACGGTGATCTCGATGGGCAGGGGTCTTGCAGTTTGCCACAATTCATACCGCTCGGCGGCCAGTATAACTGTTCCTGCACCAAGAGCGTTAACGGCGATGGTGGGGATTCGATTATCAATACCGTCACGGCCTCTGCTCAGGACAATGAATCTAATGTTGTTCAGGAAGCTGATAGCGCCACCGTGAACATCAATGATCTCATACCTGAAGTAACAGTTCAAAAAACTGCCAATCCGCCATCAGTCCCCGAACCCGGCGGAAGCGTGGTCTTTGATGTAGCGGTGTGCAACGAATCGACCGTGGAATCGGTGACGTTGACCTCGCTGGTGGATGACATTTACGGCAATCTGGATGGGCTTGGCGATTGTACCGTGCCTCAAGCCATCCCGCCGGATGGTTGCTATACCTGCAGTTTTGAGGAGGATGTTCTGGGCAACGGGGGTGATAGCCAGACAGACACCGTGACCGCTACCCTTGAAGATGATGAATTCAATGTGATACAGGAAGCGGATAGCGCCACAGTTGATATTACGGATGTCCTCCCAGAGATTAGTGTCGTCAAAAATGCCACCCCGGATTCGATCTGGGAACCCTCGGGATTGGTAACTTATACTGTCCAGGTAAATAATGATTCCACGGTTGAGGAATTAACCTTGACCTCGCTGATGGATGATATATTCGGAGACCTAAATGGCGAAGGTAACTGCGCGGTTCCGCAGAGTATTGATCCCGGGGATTGTTACGCCTGTCAGTTTAGTGAATTCATCAATGGGAATGCGGGTGATGTACACATAAATACAGTAACCGCCACCGCCGAAGATGACGAAGCGAACATAGCTCAGGAAGATGATAGCGCCAGCGTCACTATTAACGATATGGAACCATATGTTGAAGTCATCAAAACGGCTAGTCCTAATTCGGTGGAAGAACCCGGCGGCGAGGTGACCTTCACCATCGATATCGATAACATGACGGACGAAGAAGTCGAATTGATTTCCCTGGTTGATGATATACACGGTGACCTTGATGGTCAGGGAACTTGTGAACTGCCGGTATGGATTCCTGCTCAAGATACTTATACCTGTCAGTTCACGGTGGTGGTCAGCGGGGATGTCGGCGAGGAGACGGATATAGTTACAGCCGGTGTTCAGGATGATGAACTGAATTATTTCGAAAATGACGATAGCGAAACGGTGACCATCACCGATGTGTTACCATCTATCTCTGTTTTTAAAAACGCAGATCCGCCTTCAGTTTTTGAACCGGGGGGAACAGTCACTTTTACTGTAGAAGTCCATAATAATTCTGTCGAAGATGTTCGTTTAATGTCCCTCATGGACGATGTTTTCGGTGATCTCGACTGCCCGGAATACTGTAAAGTGCAGCAAACGATTATTCCTGGCAATTTTTATACATGCGAGTTCGACGCTTTTGTTTCCGGGAATGCTTTTGATGTTCATCAGGATACAGTTACTGCAACAGCCGAAGACAATGAGTTTAATACTGTGCAGGAATATGGGAGTGCCTTAGTTGATATCATGGACGTGCTTCCTTCCATTTCCGTGACGAAAACCGGCAGCCCCACATCTGTGCCGGAGTCAGGGGGCCTGGTAACATTCCATGTTCGAGTAGATAACACTTCACCGGATGAGACGGTCACATTGACGAGTCTAATTGATGATATACACGGTAATCTCGACAGGCAAGGCGATTGTGTAGTACCACAGGCAATAAATGCCGGTGAATGTTATGAATGTGATTTCAGCGCTTTGGTTTCAGGCA
>CAZJQZ010000092.1:0-9283 GCA_964548045.1 uncultured Dehalococcoidia bacterium
ATACATCAGAAGTCCCCAATACCCATTTCATAACAGGGCGAAAGTATACCTTCCTAGCTGAAAATATATCCCCGCTACCATGCAATGTGATGATAAATCGGCACTTGAACAGCGCGTGACAAACAGATCCCACAATCCCACATGGAACAATCCAATGGGAATGAATCGTATCCACTCGCTCCCTTCTCATTAACTGAATGGCATGAAATAACTGTGAGAGAAACAAGAAGGGGACCTGCACAAACATCAAGCGATTTCTTCGTAAATTAGGAAGAATACCGCCTCCGTAGCACAGTCGCTGATACTTTCTCGGCCAGAAATAGGGGAATCTGTATATTCTTATCCCGTGTACTTCTTCTACCAGTACTGCGCCTTCATGATGGGGGGCAAGTACAATCATTTCGTGCCCTTGGCCAGCAAGCCCTTTGCACAATTCTAAAACGAACGAAGCAGTAGCATCATCTTTCCATCTGGGAAATGTGGTAGCCAGAACAAGCACTTTCATCTCATCGTATCATCCTCAGCATGCCTACTACACCCCAATCCAAATAGCTAACTAACAGAAACATCTTTTGAAATATCAGATCCAGTGCTGCTCTTTTTCAATTGGTATAATATTTCCTCTTCAAGCAGCCTCTGTTTTTTAAACAAATCCGCAATAACTCCGAATACCATTACACCTAATCCAACAATTATCAACAGAGATGCAGCTATTGCCGAAGGAATATGAGGAGATACAAATCCCGTTCTGAGATAGTGATTCAGCACTCCAGCCGCAAATCCTAGCCCGGCTGCGGTTATCAATCCTCCTATTGAGCAAAACAGCCACAATGGCCGATAATCTCGCAAAGTGGAAAGAATCGTTCTTCCGGCTTTCAGCGCATAATTGAATATTCCGGAAATCAATCTCGATTCCCCTCTTCTGGCCCGGAATTCTATTGGCACCTGTTCCACCCACAAACCCTTATATTTGGCCTGCATCAGAGTTTCCTGAACATAGGTGTATTTACCGGATAAATTCATTTTCAAAGCAGCGTCACGAGAGAAGGCCCTGTATCCGCTCTGGGCATCTTTTACGGGAAAACCGGCGGAGATTCTGGTGGCCCAAGTGGCAAGCTTGTTGCCCAATTTCTTGCCCCTGGGCATGAAGTCCAGGGCATTTATGTTCCTCCATCCCAAAACAATATCGGCTTTTTGTTCCACTATGGGACGGACCAAAACCGGAATCTCATACGCATTGTATTGTCCATCGGCATCGATATTGACCATTATATCTGCGCCCATATCCAATGCCATATCCAGTCCATCTTTGAAGGTGACCCCCAGCCCCATATTCCCAGAGTGAGAAATAACCTTATCCGCTCCTGCCTTTTCAGCTTCTTTGACCGTGCCGTCGGTGGAACCATCATCGATGACCAGTATTTCAATTTCCGAAATGCCTTCAATTCCTGGCGGAATTTCAGCAATCACACCACCAAGACTTTTTTCCTCGTTGTAAGCCGGGATCATCACTACAAGTTTCATTTTTTCACCAACAAATACCTTCGTAATCACATAGAGCCTTGGCTTTTTGTGGATCCAAGGCTCTGCGTCCATCGATTACAATTTTACCGATATACAGGGTTTCGTCCTTGAATTCATCCCATTCCGTTATAATTAATACACAATCCGCCTGATCTATAGCATCCTGTGCGCTATCGCACAATTTTACATCATCAGCGAAAACCTGTCTAACTTCCGGCATTGCCTGGGGATCATATGCAACTATCGTAGCTTTCTCATTCAGCAATTGAGTGATTATTGTCAGAGCAGGCGCCTGCCTGATATCATTGGTATTAGGTTTAAAAGCCATTCCCATAATTGCAATTGATTTACCTTCAAAACTTCCCAATCGCTTCCGGGCGATTTCAATCAATTTTTTAGGCTGTTCTTGGTTAACTTTGGAAACTGACTTCAGTAATTCAGATTCGCAACCAAGTTCCCTTGCCCTGTAAATCAGGGCTTCTACATCTTTAGGCAAACACGAACCGCCAAAACCAATCCCTGCATTGAGGAACCCGTTACCTATTCGGGGATCGTGCCCCATGCCCCGGGCCACCTCCGACACATCAACGTTCAGAGTCTTGCATATGTTTCCAATCTCATTAATGAACGAAAGTCGAGTAGCCAGATAAGTATTACTGGCATATTTGATCATCTCAGCAGTGGTTATATCCGTTCTCACAATCGGTATAGAGAAATTCTCATAGAGTCCTTCAACTGCATTCGCTGTTTGCTCATCAGAAGCTCCAATAACAATACGCAATGGGTTACGTGCACAGTGAAGAACCGCTCCTTCTTGTAGAAACTCAGGGTTAACGGCTGCGCCAATATCTTGCCCAACCTTTTTACCCGATAATTTTTCCAGAAGAGGAATGATGAGGCGTTGAGTTGTCCCCGGCACAACAGTGCTTTTAACCACTATCACATGGAAGCCTTGCTTACGAACAAGCAACCTCCCCATCTCATCAACCGCATTCTCGATGCATGTAAGATCGATACTTCCATCCGGTTTAGAAGGAGTCCCTACGCAAATAAAGGTTATATCAGTTTCCAGTATCACCTGATAATTCGTATATGCAAGCGAGTTGCCACTTAAATTTATGTACTCAGAAAGCAACTCATCCAATCCCTCTTCATAGATAGGAGATCGGCCACTATTAATCAGGTCCACCTTGGTCCGGTCATTATCAATACACTTAACCCTGTGACCATTATTCATTAACCCAGCCGCTGTGCCTAAACCTACATATCCGCTGCCGATTATCGAGATGTTCATTGAATATAACTTCTCAGCAAAACCTTTTTGTTTGAATGTCTAAACGGGATTATACACCAGATCAAATATATGTACTAATTCAGCGAGAAATGGACATCCGCTCAATTTTTATAATGCAGATGATTGCATAATTTGACTCTTTTTCCTGCGCATTTTCGGCGAGGGTTTTTGGGGACATAAGGAGTCTATCTCTGGTGAGTATTCTATGAACGATTGGGAAGGTAAGGCAATCCTCCCTCACTCCAATCACCATTGGGTTATCCCCAAAAGGGTTGCTCCCCAGCATTGCCCTCCGCAGTTTCACCCGATAATATCAGTTCAACACAAATCTCGCCTCCTTGTCAATATCCCTGCTGTGTTTGCACCGCCGCTGTTCACGAGCAGATTTAAGTTTGCTATCCCAATCAGCGAAAATGGATTTCTTGCGGCCCAGCAACTTGTCATTCGGTGGCACGTAATCGATAGTGCTGTGAACCCGGGTTTTATTGTAATATTCGGCATGCCGAAAACTATTGTAGTGCACACTACAACAAAAAAAGTCCCGGCATAAAACCGTTTTTTCCAACGCATTGTTTCTTGGGGGAATGGCATGCATCGATATCCGAAAAACACTTGACCTCTAAATCCGATTATTTGACCGCAGCAATTGACCATTAATGATGTCCATTTGACCGTCTCTTTTGAATTATCAAGCTTTATCATTGTTTTCATCTATGGTTAAATCTTCCCGAGGGAGGATTGAGATGATAATTCGTTACTTCAAGTGTCCGGTGTGCGGAAAAACGACGCCTCTGGAAAACCTTGAGTTTCCCGAAGATGATGATGGGTTGTTCACTATCCAGGAACGAAAAGCCGCCGGGAGAGGCGGGTTTCCTGCTATCGGTGAATATGATGTACTTGAATCCGATGAGGATGACGATGAGGTCTTGCTCAGTTTGTTCGCCAAGAGGATCCTGGAATTGTACAATAACTTGGTTGAGCAAGGATACTTACTCGAAGAAGATGACGAGGAATAATCACATTGGAAAGCAACAAGGCAATAGGCTCCTCTACGGTGGAGGATTTTAGACTCTCTATGGCAGTAATTGTTAAGGCATATTTGTTTCATGGCAGTCCTTCCAGTCAGCCATTGATCAAATCGTCAGATCAATAACCATCTGAAAAGTTCTGCCTTTTATCCCCGTCGGCCTACCAAACAATCCACCCGATATTTTCTTATTGTCCCGCGTTCCTGAAAGCCGCTTACTCTTCCGTATTCCTCATCGGTTCAAGAGGAATCCCCACAGTTCCAAACATCTCCCAGTATGAGCTTTGCTTCGCGTATTCCCTTTTTTCTCGAGGCCGTCCCCGTTTTGGCGGATTTTCCTTGTATTCCAGCACATCCGCCCGGAAAAGTATCCATTCTCTTCCCAACTGAGCCGCTCGAATAAACCCCTTCCGAAGCAACAGCCGCAAATACACCTCATTATAACCCAGAATTTCCGCAGCCTCTCCACATGTAATTAAAGAATGATCCTGATCTGCTTCCTGCATAACATCTCCTTATAAAATATATATCATAATAAACTATTTTTGTCAATGACTTAAAACTAATAGTATACTATATAAAACTGAAATAGTATCCCCGATTATCTTCTGTTGCCATTCCGTTTCAACTGGAATAGAATCAAACCAGAAATGTAAACCGGGGATAGCTATGTACGTACTCGGCACAGCAGGACATGTAGATCACGGAAAATCGGCCCTTGTCAAGGCTCTAACCGGCATTGACCCGGACAGACTGGCTGAAGAAAAAGAGCGGGGCTTGACCATCGAGCTTGGTTTTGCATGGCTCAAGCTTCCCAGCGGAAAAGAAGTCAGCATAGTCGATGTTCCCGGTCACGAGCGATTCATTAAAAATATGCTCGCCGGCGTCGGAGGGATAGATATTGCCCTGCTAATCATCGCTGCCGATGAAGGAGTCATGCCACAAACTCGAGAGCATCTGGCCATTCTCGATCTGCTGGGCATCAGTCAGGGAATAGTCGTCATCACCAAAAAAGATCTGGTTGACGAGGAAATGCTGGAACTTGTCAGTATGGACGCTGAAGATGTTTTAATGGGGACCGTTCTGGAAGGAGCTCCAATGATCGCCACTTCCGCAACCACAGGGGAAGGACTTGACAATCTGCTCTCTGCCATCGACACCCTGCTGGAATCAACTTCGCAGCGACGGGATATCGGCAAACCCAGGCTTTCCGTCGATCGCATCTTCACCATGAAAGGGTTTGGAACAGTTGCCACCGGGACACTTATCGACGGCCAGTTTTCCATCGGGAAGCAGGTGGAAATACTTCCCGGCGGGCAGAGGGCTACCATTCGTGGGCTGCAGACGCATAAAAAGATGATGGAGACCGCCCTGCCTGGCAGCCGTGTAGCCATGAATTTGAGCGGTGTAAACGTCGATGATCTTCAAAAGGGGTGTGTGATAACCTCTCCCGGCTGGTTAATCCCGTCCAAATTTTTAGATGTGAAATTGCGTACCACCCGCGACCTGTCCCAACCGATCACACATAACAAATCGATCACCTTTCACACCGGAGCCGCAGAAGTCTTCGGGAAAGTGCGGTTGCTGGATCGAGAAAAGATTAACCCCGGAGAGAGCGGCTGGGCCCAGATTGTGCTCAGTCAACCGGTGGCAGCAGCCGGAGGAGATCTTTTCATTATCCGTTCTGCGACAGGAACGCTCGGCGGCGGAAAGATTGTCGACACGCAGGCCAAACGGCACAGGCGATTTCAAAGCAGAGTTATCGAAAGCCTCGAATCCAGGGAGAAAGGTTCACCGGAAGATATGCTTATCTCAACACTGGAAGCCAATGAACCGGCTGAATTCGGCTCCATTCTGGCCGCATGCAGTCTTTCATCCGCTGATGCTGCGGAAATCATCAAAAACTTGATGACCGAGAACCTGATGATTATGCTTGGCCCTGAAGGACCGCGAGCACTTCTGTTTTCAATCGGCGGCTGGACACGGCTTTCAAACGACGTTCAAAAGGCGTTACAGGGTTTCCATCAGCAATTTCCCCTTCGGATGGGCATGCCCAAGGAAGAATTGCGGAGCCGTTTGAAAATCCCTCAACAGCACTTCGCCGATGCCCTGAAAAAACTGAACCGCGATGGGATTCTCCTCGAAGAGGGCACCGTTGTAAAGCTTCCATCGCACGAGGTGAAGTTTTCCGGCAAACAGCAGATCGAGGTTGAATCATTCCTCAAAGCCCTCGAGGAAAATCCGTTCTCACCGTCACCACCTGTTATATCTCAACCGGAACTATTGAACGCGCTCATCGATCAACGGCAGGTGGTCAAATTAGGCGACAATGTTATATTTGCCGCCCATGCGTACGATGAAATGGTCAACCGGATAACCGATCACTTGAAATCCAGCGGCAAAATCACAGTAGCTCAAGTTCGGGATATGTTCTCAACCAGCCGGAAATATGCGCTGGCCCTGATGGAACATCTCGACGAGCAGAAGATCACCCGGCGGGTGGGGGATGAACGGGTTCTCCGATAAAACGTGGTTTTTCACTCATTGCAGGAATTGTCATTTTGAATCCACCTTCACCAGAAGCAGAATTTGCCTGGGTTTACAACTGGCACTGGGGACCATACGCCAGTCAGGCGATGGCTATCCTTGATGAATTGCTGCTTGGCAAACTCTCGAAGAAGTCCCGTATCCTCGACCTGTGCTGCGGTACCGGTCAACTGGCTCGCTTGCTCAGCGAACGAGGATATCAAGTCACTGGGATTGATTCGTCAGCGGAAATGATTCGTTTTGCACAGGAGAATGCTCCTTCCTCCGATTTTCTCGTGGAGGACGCACGTCGATTTCACTTTCCGCCGATATTCAGCGCAGTTATCTCCACCTACGACAGCCTCAATTTCATCACGGATACGAACGATCTCGCCGACGCTTTCCGAAACGTATTTGACTGCTTAATAGAAGGCGGGGTTTTCCTGTTTGACATGAATACGGAAGCAGGGTATCTCGATCACTGGGATGACGGCACCTTCGATATCATCGAAGACGATCATGTCTGTATCGTTCAGACTAGTTACGATCAAAACGAGCTTCCGCGATTCGATATCACCATTTTTCGCCTGCTGGATGGATGGCAACGTTCCGACCTCATTTTATTTCAGCGATATTACCCGGAACTGGATGCGCGTTGCTTGCTGGAGTATGCTGGTTTCACCGATATTCATACCTATGGTTTTCACGATGAAACAGGTCTCGGGAAACTGACCCCCGAAAGCGAGCGGATGTATTTCGTCTGCCGGAAACCTTCCTCGGCAGAGATGTAGCAATCCAATATCTACTTGCGTACGGATAGAACTACTGCGGGCAACACCTCACCTATCGCCTCATCAAAGCGCAGATGACAATCACCATCCAGCGGTGTCTCCCCCTGATTAATAATCACCAGTCTGGCACCGGCACGTAAAGCGATACCCGGCATACCGGCGGCCGGATGAACCACCAGACTTGATCCCACTACTACAAAAAGGTCGCTCTTCCGCGAATGCTGTTCAGCTTCAATCAAATCCTTTTCCGGCAGCGACTGGCCGAAATCAACCACGCTGGAAGCAAGCTTCCCCTCGCAAATGGGGCAGGTAGTCAGGTCAGGGAAATTATCGCATTTGAATCCGCACTCACGACACTGCAATTTGGTGACATTCCCGTGGAGTTCGGCCAGTAACTCCGGACGAATCCCGGATTGTAGATGCAGATTGTCCACGTTCTGGGATATCAGGAATGCCAATCTTCCCATTTCCTGCAACTCAACAAGCGCCACGTGCGATGGATTTGGTTTGACATCGGACCAATCAAACTGCACAGGACCCTCCCCCTTTTCACGCCGGGTCCAGACGCCATCCGGTCCTCTGAAATCCGGCAACCCGGATTCAGTACTGATTCCGGCGCCGGTAAAGAAAACCGGGTGATTTGCCTGCACAATCCACCCGGCCAGCTTTTCGATCCGCTGCGTTAAATCAGGCATCACAAAATCCCTATTACCCATCCTTCAATTTCAGCCTGCTGTTTTTCCGCTTGTGTGAGATCGGGGACAAAATATTTGCGCAGTTCGTCCTTTTCGTCCAACTGCATTGCCCAGTTCACGCATGCCAGCGCATCGGACACATGTGACTTTGGCTCATCATTATAAAGTGCAGGATACCATTCCACCAGACAGTGTGCTGATCCTTCCGGGTCCCATCCATCGAACGGCCAGCAATGAAGCGGGGCCTTTTGTTGTGTACACGTGGTTTTGATCTGATGAAGATACGGCATTCCGCACAGGCTCTGCAACCCGACCGATCCCTGTCCGCCGATTTTGAAAATCGGTTTGAATCCCGGCCCGCGCTGTTCTGCCAGACGATACTCCCGAAAGGGCGCTTTTGAATACGGAAAACGAGGGTCTTTGGCCTGATCAAAATTCGGGCCCCAGAAAGGCCCCATTCCCAACTGAAGACTGCGGGCGAGCTTTTTATTGGCGATATCCGCCCATTCCCGCGCGTTCGGTTCCGGTTTTTCCACGATTGCTGGCAACTGAGGAACACCCTCCGCCAGATCGCGGATAATATCATCCCAAGCCTCCGAACGCCCTGTCAAAGCAGGCCAGAAACCACGAGGGAACGCATAGCAAAAATCGAAACCGCACAACACCCTTTTCCCTTTGGAATTGTAGTGGAAAATACGCTGCAAAAAATGCAAGACCGCTTCAAATCTAGTGAAGCGGTCCTTTTGCACTTCTGTAACGGCACCCTGCGTTGCTTCAGCCACAACTATGCTACTTTTCTGTCTCCCTGAATCCTTCGATCCGCTGAAGTCAACCGCAACATATACATCAAATATAGGCATTACTCCTCATTCAAACTCAACTTTACCCTGTCGGAGCAACTTCCCTGAGCACACCTTCTCTTAAAAAGCACTTTCGCAAAATTCACATCAACCCTACTTTGCTGAAACGAACAGCCTCAATGCTTTTCGCAATGATGTATTAAGTTGTTTTGCGTGCGGATAAATGGCTATGAGTTACTTAGCTTTTGCCAATCCGGAATACTTTAGTAGCACACTTTGGGCAAACGCCCTGCGTTGCTGGCTTACCATTCTTCATGGTAATCTTTTTGGGATTCTTGATTTCCACCTTTTTGCGACACTTCATGCAATATGCTTCCATCGAGCACCTCCTTTTGCCACGAAGCATAATACATTCGGCATACGATTGTCAATACCTTAGCACAAATTTATAACAAAATTCCGCAGGGTTCCGATCATTTCAATCGTAATTTCGACAACATCGCCGGAATTCAGCTGCCCGATTCCGGAGGGGGTTCCGGTGGCAATGACATCACCGGGAAGCAGGGTCATCACATGGGAAATAAAGCTTACTAACTCGGGGACTTTGAAGATAAGCTCACTGGTAT
>CAZJQZ010000093.1:0-9202 GCA_964548045.1 uncultured Dehalococcoidia bacterium
ATTATAGAATATACGCCCAGCTTCTACCCATCCATCGATGCTACCTGTTGTGATATGAGATGGAAGCCCATCAGTAAAAACTTTATCAGCCCATTCTAGCAAATTCCTAAAATCCAAACTAAGAGTAATATCAGTTTGCCCAGCACGTAATTGATCCAGTTGATTGTTTACCACAACTACCTGTTCAGCAGGAATTGCTTCTCTGAAAGCAATCATACCTTCAAGTCTTTGCATGCCGGTACTCAGAGTTTGATCAAATTTGCTTTCCTCAATGCTGATCACATTCAGGATATAGTCCCGGTTCTTGACCAGTTCGGGGTAAAGCCCTCCCATCTGGTCGATCACTACTTCGGCAATCCCTGTCAGGAAAGCCTCGGTAAGTCCCAGCTTCCTTCCGAACAGAGCAGCACGCCGCAGTATCCGCCGCAGGACATATCCCCGGCCATCATTGGCAGGGATAACGCCATCAGCAATCAGAAATGTCACCGCTCGCGCATGCTCGGCCACCACCCGCATCGCCCGGGTGACCTCTTCGCTTTCCCCATATTTGCGCCCCGTCAGCCCGGTCAGGTGATTCATAATGGGAGCAAAAAGATCGGTCTCATAAAGGGTCCGCTTACCCTGCATGAGGGTGGCGGTGCGTTCCAGACCCATGCCGGTATCGATGTTCTTTTGCGCAAGCGGATTACGGTTCCCTTCAGTATCCTGATCGAACTCGGTAAAAACCAGATTCCATATTTCCAGAAAGCGATCACAATCACAGGAAGGGCTGCAATCCGGTTTTCCGCAGCCGGTCCCTTCTCCGAAATCATAGTGGATCTCGCTGCACGGTCCACATGGACCGGTCTCGCCGGCCGGCCCCCAGAAGTTATCCTTTTCATCACAGCGCACAATCCGATCTCTGGGCACACCCAATTCCAGCCAGTAACCCTCAGCCTCGTCATCATCGAGAAACACGGTTATCCACAAGCTATCTTTGGGCAACTTCAAATGCTCTATCACGAACTCCCAGGCCCACTCAATCGATTCCTTTTTGAAATAATTTCCAACACTGAAGTTGCCCAGCATTTCAAAAAAAGTAAGATGCCCGGCATCACCGACTTCATCGATATCAGTGGTGCGGAAACACTTCTGGCAGGAAGTCAGGCGTGGATTAGGGGGCGTCGCCTCGCCGATAAAATATGATTTGAACTGCACCATTCCGGCGCTGGTCAAAAGCAGGGTCGGGTCGCCATGAGGAACCAGAGAGGAACTGGGCATAATGGAGTGTTCCTTTCCTTCAAAAAACTTTAAAAAAGCGGTTCGTATTTCACTGCTGTTCATTTACTCTCGTTATCCTTACGATTGATTTTAGGCTAACTCAAATTGTATGTCAACGAAGATGCGCTGTGGTTCCCAACTCAAAGAAAAGCCCTCGCCAGAAGCGAGGGCTGAAGCACGGTATTTCGCACAGTACGCGCACCGTTCAAATATCTCCCCCAAAATCCACCCCGCTTTTGCGCGGTTTACGCACTCGCTCCATACGACTATCATCCAGCATCAGTTCTTCTTCTGCTCGAGGGAGACGGACTTCCCCATGCTCCGGCACATCTTTCTGTCCCAGCAAACTCACCACCTGATTCATCAGGTCTGAATCTTTCAACGGCTTGCTCATATAAGCATCGGCGCCCACCCGCAACGCAGTTGTCCTGTCCTCCGCTTGAGTCCGAGAAGATGTAATCAATACCGGCACATGTGCAGTTTCAGGTGCCAGCCGAAGACGATGGCAGACTTCAAAGCCATCCAGGCCGGGAAGAAATGTATCGAGGATAACGAGATGAGGCGACTCCTCTCGAGCCTTCTTGAGCGCCTGCAGTCCATTCGAGGCCTCAAGCACATCGTAACCCCTGGATTGTAAAAGCAATTCCAAAGAACCGGATGATTTCCCAGCATCAACAACCAATACTCGCTTCTTCACCAAACACACCCCCATGCTCAATCAGACCCTTCCGCTAAATCAGTGCCTTCGGGAAATGAGACTTCAACGAGCGTATGTGTCCATCCCTGTAATTTTCTAATTCTAAACTATATGCGAAGATGTGTCAACGAAGGTGCAACGGGGCAGCCATCGGCAATTTGGGTGCTGGTGCCCATCAAAATGGGGGGGAAGCACCATTTCTCCTCGCAGGGGTCTATTGCTATCATCTATACAGACAAGTAATAAATACCCGGCAGTAAAAGGAGACTGGGCCCATGAGCGAAAAAATTATGGTCGTGGATGATGACCCCAGCATCGTGAGGCTCATCCAGTATTTCCTGGAACGCGAAAGATACGAAATCATCATTGCAGGCAACGGTCTGCAGGCATTAAAGAAGGCCGAAACCGAAAAACCTGATCTTATCATGCTGGACCTAATGCTGCCCGGAGTGGACGGATTCGAGGTTTGCCATCGTCTGCGTGCCAATCCAACGACAGAAGATATGCCGATTCTGATGCTTTCAGCCAAAGGGGATGATACGGACAAAAACGAGGCGACTAAAGTAGGCGCCAGCGCCTACCTCACCAAGCCTTTCACCGGTCCTGTGTTAATCGAGCAAATACGGGAACTGCTGAACCAGAAAGCGGAAGCAAAATGAATCGGTAATAAGCCTGAGTTATCAAAAGAAAGGGGCCAGATTTTTCTGGCCCCTTTTTTCTAGATGTGATAAATGCCAGCACGCAACTTAATAGCTGTTATAACTTGCAAGAACCTCGGTATCGGACAGAACCTGATCATAAATTAACACTTCATCGATCTCGCCTTCAAACGCCTGGTTGCTAGCGAATCCGCCACCGACACTATCCTGCTCCTGCCCCAAAACGAATCCACCCCCTCCGGTAATCGCCGTTCCGCTTGCCAGTGTGCCTGTATATACGGATTGCCCATCCTTGTACAGCTCCGTTGCGCCATTAGAGCCATCCCAGGTTATCGCAATATGGTGCCAGCTGCCATCATTCGCTGAAACTCCGGTATCCACATGTGCCCCACCTCGGTATATGCTGAACGAACGGTAATTATAGAGCAGAAATTCGTTATTGTTACTGCTCACAGCATACGAAATGGCAGTCCCGTTTCGGCTCGAATCGGAACTCTTCATCCAGAACTCAACAGTAATTTCTGAAGCAGGAAACCCGCTAAACGGATTCATCAATACATAGTCATTATCATCTGACGTATTAAAGCTAAGGCAATTCCCGCTTTTACCGGTGCTCCAGCTTGCACCGCCAACAATGGTTCCATCATTGCTTCCGATTGAATCAGCCGCACTTATCCCGGAACCTTCGTTAAGCCTCCATTTCGCCACCGGGGTCGGCAAGTCAGGTCCGTCGTCTCCACCACCACCGCCTCCTCCACCGGGAGCGCCGTGCTGCGTCACGCTGCCACTGGCAGTCCAGGTATATTGATAAGTGGTCGGCAAGCGGCGCATGTAATCGGCTATCGAATCGCTGCCGGTCACAACAGCCGCAGTGCTTCGCGCTGTGACAGTCGCCGAGGCAGTTATCGACATATATGCATCCACTGCCGTCTGCACCGCTTCAAGTTCATACTTCGCCGATTCCGTTTTTCCGCTGCCGATCAGTCCCCGATAGCTGCCAACAGCCACCCCAACCAGAACCGCCATGATGGCTATCACCACCAGCAATTCCGAAAGTGTGAAACCTTTTTCGCCACATTTGACCTCTTTTATCATACGGAACCTCCTAATTCACCGATCAATATTGATGGTGAAAGATTTACCAAGATTGCTGATAAAAACTCTGCCAAAGACCCCATCGTTTTCCAGCGTTCTGGCATAATCGATAACCGCCGAAGGGCTTTCGGCGCTGCCATTGAGCACAATCTGAGTCTGATCGAGTTCGAGCGATGTGAGTTGCGTTCCATCGGGCAGGGAATCAATCAGAATCCCGGCGATCTCTCCGTAATCACTGCCCGACGAGGTAACAACCTCAATTTCCGACTCAAGT
The DNA here is from genome assembly GCA_964548045.1 of uncultured Dehalococcoidia bacterium. GTDB lineage: Bacteria > Chloroflexota > Dehalococcoidia > SZUA-161 > SpSt-899 > JBGLNL01. The sequence goes on from CAZJQZ010000093.1 coordinate 3,986, forward strand.
CCCTCCGCTTCAGTTTCCAGTTTCTTGATAGTATTTTCAACCGATTGCTGAGCTTCGACCGCCCGATTTATACCTTGAAGCTGAGCGCTGAGTTCATCCATCTCAATCTGTATATCATCCGTTTTGGCCTGAGCGTCGCTCGTGGTCTGATACACCGGATACGCTCCCCCGACTACCAACAGAGCAATAACCCCCAAAAGGGCATACCTTATCGGCAACGGCTGTACCCTGATCAATGGCAAAACACTTGGGGCAATATCCCTGGGACGAGCGTTTGACTTCTCCGCGAACAGCTTCGGCACTCTCCCCCGATATGCAAGTCCCAGATTAACCGCATAAGTGGCTACGGGAAAATCGGCAGGATATTTTACGGGTATCTTCAGAGGCTCAACAGGAAAGCCAATTCCATTTACGATGGCATCAGCGGTGCCGCTATCATTAGCAAGCGAGCCCATTGAGAAAACCGGTATATCAGGAGCTATGGAGCACATGGGATGTTCTCTGTTGTAATACTCCACAATCCTGCCGATCTCTTCACTAAGCCGCCAGAGATTATCCTCCAGAACCGCGCCCTCCGATTTCGGGGTGACTGTTCGAGTGACCACCGGAATGCCATCTGCAATCAACGCGATTTCGTAACTATCCGGTTCCAAATTGAGGACGATCGCATCCCGGCATCCAGCTACCCTGGCCAGAGCAAGGGGTTTGAAATCCAGCACACGTCCTTTAATACCGGCATTCGCCAGCGCGCTCATCTGGGCATCAACAACTTCGCGGGGCATGCCCAGCACAAAAATATCCTGTTCACTTTCCCTGCTACCGATAACCTGCCAGGAAAGATACAACTCCTCCAGCGAAACCGGCATCTGAGCTTTGGCTTCCCACCGAATCGATTCTTCCAGCAATGCAGGCTTCACCTGCGGCAGGGTAATGATTCGGAATGTTGCCCGAAGACCGGTCACACTTACAACCGCTCGCTTTCTGGGTAGCTTCAAATCAGCAAACAGCTTATCGATAGCTTTGCTCAACACTTCCGGCTGGAGGACCAGGCCATCCTTGACCACACCCGGCTCCAGAGACGCGCTACCCCACTTCTCTACCGTTTTCCCCTTGACGGCAAGAACTCGTACACTATCAGCTTCAATATTCAGGGTGATAATCCGTTTTGAAAACATACCCGGCTCTCCCTTCTAAGTTTCCTCACTCATAATGGCTGAAGGAGGTATTCGAGTGTAGATGTTAAGATTGAAATCGGCGTTCCACGACTGGCCGGACCGCGAAAGATTAAGCCGGTCCAGCGAAAGCGTCTCGATAGGGCCCTCCTCCAGTTCACAAATGAACGCCTGCAAATCTGCTAAACTGCCCGAAGCTTTTACACTGCACTGCAAAAGATCGCAATTGAATTCGTCGTCAAATCCGGCCGGAAACAGCCTGGTCTGTAGGGAAACATTAACCTGATGCGTCTGGGCAAAATCTAGCAACGTCTCCATCAGCGCCATGCTGTTGATTTTAATTGGAAAGGCGTTCTGCTGCACTTCCAGTTTTTCCTGTGCCACCGCCAGACGCTCTTCCTGATTGGCCGGTGGTTCCGGCACCCCGGCCTGAACCCGGGGCCAGAACTGATCGATCTGAAAGTTGAGATCATCCTGCTTCGTCTGTTCCTGCGAATAGGCAGTCCAAAAATGGTAATACATCCCCAGCCCGGCAAGTATAACGAACACCATCGATGTAACCATCAACTTCTTTAAAACACTTTTTTGAATTCGATTCCGCATCATTCCACCCTCCAGTCAAGGATTGTGGCGCTCCCGCTTCCGGTGGCCACAACAGCCTCGATGCGCCTGCTATCAGCTATGGACACGATCGAATATGACGAAGAGCCCGAAAGCGTCACCGTGATATCTGGCGCGATCCCGTTGACACTTTCGCCCAATTGATAGTTGAAGCTATCTCCGGGAGCAGAAAACCGTGTTGCCAGATCATCGTAAAGGAGATCCCAGACGGCATGTTCCACCCCGGCATCGGCCGCATATTGAGCGGATATCGACTGGCCATAATCATTAGCACTCATCAGAGTAGTACTCGCCTGGCTCAAAAACGGGGCCAACAGCAGCGTGCCCACCGCCATCACTGCCAGCACCAGAGGAAGCACCACTCCTTTTTCGCTATTCATTCCGCCTCCGAAGGGCGCATATACACCTTGCAGGTTCCCTGCTCACTCACCGCTGAACCTCCCGGCGGCGAGGAAGCAATGGACATGGTAACCACCCTTTCATCAACCGAAAAATCGAGTTCACTCACATTCCGGGCCACAGTCAATTGAGCGCCATCCGCGGTGCGCACCAGTCTGGCATCCGACAAATCATAGGAAATGGTGGAATCATCAGGCAAGGTCAGAATCACGCCGCCGGCACTGCCGCTGGCCGTGACTGCCATCTGCCCATCGAGTTGAAGCCAGTGCTGAGCGTTTTGAACCTGATGCACACTTGTCATCACCTCACTTCCCTGCCGGGTAACCGTGAAGAACTGGAAAATGGCGGTTCCCAGAAATCCGGTGATCGCCATAGCAACAGCGCTGGCCACCAGAAGTTCAACCAGAGTGATCCCTGCCTCACTGTTCGAATTCATCGGTTTACTTTAAAACCCTCCAGTTCAAATGCGGTTTCGCCATCCTGCAAAACCGTCGCCGTGATTTTCTGAATATCGCTGTCGGCACCTGCACAGGCAGAAACCGTAACCTCAATCGAATACCCCTCGGGCAAATCAACCGGATTGGGATTATGAGCAGCATCGAAATTTTCAACGCCTGGATAACCGGTTGCGCCCGAATCGAACGGGCAACTTTTGGTATACGCCAGTTGCGATTGGGCCAGACCCTGCGCGGTGGATACATCCCGAGTTGCTCCCGTGGCTATCGATCCCGTGCCAAGGGCAACCACCAGCGAGAGAATGGCGGTCCCCAGCAGGGCAACAGCCACCAGCGACTCGGTCAGCCCAAATCCATTTTCCTGACTTAAATAACTCATTCAAGTGATCCCATCATCGAATACATGGGCATGATCAGGGAGACGGCGATGAATCCCACCCCCAACCCCATCGTCACAATGATGGCTGGTTCCAGCATGCCCACCGCGATTTTGAGTTTTTTATTGACTTCGCTTTCGTAGAAATCTGCCATTTTGGAAAGGTTCGAATCCAGATTGCCGGTCAGTTCTCCGGCGTTCGCCATCTGCACCAGAAGCGAAGGAAAAACCTTGTTGCGAGCCATCGGTTTGGCAAAGCCCTGCCCATCGTAGATTCCTTCCTGCACATCGCGCAGAGCCTGGCGAATGATCCGGTTCCCCGTGATCTGATGGGATATCTCCATGATCTGAGGCAGCGTTATGCCCGTTTTCAAAAGTATCGAGGTTATTCGGGCGATCAGCGCCATGTTACTCTCTATCACAATCGTTCCAATCACCGGAAGCCTCAGGAAAAGTCGATCAAGCATCAGTCTGCCGGCGGGCCTTTTCAGATACCAGAAAGCCAGGGCAAACAAAGCAAGCATCACTCCGAGAATATGGAATTTGTAGCCGTTTACAAATCCGACCCCCGCTATCAATACCTGTGTAGGTAACGGCAAATCAGCTTCGAGTTCATCGAACATCCCCAGCAACGGGGGCATGGCTACCGTGATCAGCAGGGCAACCACCACAATACCCAGCGCCACGATGAAACAGGGATATATCATCACCCGTCTGACTTCCTTGAAAAAGGCTGTGCCCCTCTGCATGTAGGTTATCGCCTGAGTCAACGCATCTTCGAGATCTCCCGATTGCTCACCTGCCTTGACGATCCGGCAGAAAACATCCGGGAACACTTTTGGATATCTGGCAATCGCTTCGGAAAACGAGCTTCCCTCCCTGATTTCACTTTGAATCTCGTTGATGATCCGCTTAAAAGCCGGGCTGGGGATTTGCTCTTCGATCAACAGAAGCGCAACCGGCAGTGAAATGCCGGACCCAACCATGATGGCAAGCTGCTCGGAGAAAGTCAGCACATCCTGCCGCTTTACTCCAAATATCGAAGGGAAATGCTCTTCGAGCCGGCTGGTTTGACGAAACTCTTTCAGGCTAAGAATCTTATGCCCCGCCCTTCTGAGCGCATCTTCCGCCAGGCTTTCGCTGCCGACATCAATGACGCCGGTTTCGACAACTTTTTCAGGAGTGTAGATCACATAACTGTAAGCCATACGTGTTCCATCCGCTCTACTTTACTGCCCCACCGAGAAAATGCCCCGAAGCACCTCTCCTGGCGTGGTGATCTGTTCGGCAACCTTCGTCATCCCATCGTGGCGCATGGTAATCAGCCCTTCGGCATGAGCCGCCGCGCGTATCTCCCCGGCAGTCGCGCAACCAGTCACCATCTCCCTGATCTTCTCACTGAGAATCAGAATCTCGAATACACCTGCCCGCCCAAGGTATCCGGTGCCATTGCAGAAATTGCATCCCGCGCCGCAATAAAACGTAATCGATTCCTGCCCCATTTCCTTTTGATAGGCGGCAAGCTCATTGGGGGTCGGTTCAAACGTGGTTCGGCAGTGGGGACACACCCGGCGGATCATCCGCTGAGCAACCACCCCGATGAGACTGGATGAGATGATATATCGCTCGACCCCAAGATCGATCATGCGGAAAAGCGCGCCAACTGTATCATTGGCATGCACGGAAGAGAGAACCAGATGCCCGGTAAGCGCAGACTGACAGGCAATATCAGCCGTCTCGCCATCCCGAATCTCCCCCACCATGATGATATCGGGATCGTGACGCATAAGGGCACGCAGGCCGTTGGCAAAGGTCCTCCCGGCCTTTTCATTCACCTGAATCTGATTGATTCCCGCAAGCCGGTATTCAACCGGGTCTTCGATGGTCATCAGATTCTGGGCGTCCCGATCAAGTTCATCGACGGAAGCATACAGTGTAGTGGTTTTCCCTGACCCGGTAGGACCGCAAACCAGAATCATGCCGAAAGAGCTTTTCAGCATCTCACGGTAAGTTGCCAGAGTCTGGGGGAAAAAACCCAGTTGCTCCAGGCTGAAAAGAGAGAGGGTCTTATCCAGAATTCTCATTGTCACCCGCTCTCCGTATATCGTCTCCGCGGTAGCCACCCGAACATCGATATGCCTGTTGAAACTGTCGAAAAACCTCCGGATATATGGCATATAACTGTTAAATATGA
>CAZJQZ010000094.1:0-9166 GCA_964548045.1 uncultured Dehalococcoidia bacterium
ACCCCGTCCTCGATGAGGATATGCATCAGGTTGTAGGGAATCGCCATCAGGCACAACCCACCCGGATGGGACATGGTCTGGTGAGCGCAATATAGCCCATCGATTGGTGAACGATAACGGGTCAGTTCCGGTATGAGACGTTTCTCAGCTGACTGGTCGGCACAGTGTCTACTGCCGCACCAAGTTCCGCCGATAAGTCCGGAGTTGCGGAATTCCACTTCCCGACCGCTGGCTGACCAGGTGTGCAGAATGTTCTCGGGTTCCAGCCCGTCCAAAGCCTCACTGATAGACTTGCGCACGTGTTCATCGAGCCAGGCTTTTCTTTCCATCTGAGCATCTTCTCCCTCAACCTGAGTTTCCGGTACGGGCAGATTACATTCGAACGGGGCGGATATGTATCCGTTGGGATAGGAGCCCTGGCAATCGGTCGGGTCGAAGTTCTGTGACTGGACCTGTAACCACATGTATCTCTCCGGCGGCACTGTAGGCATGCTCTTGCGGGCATCACAATCCCCGATGTTTTCATAGTACAATTCGCGAGAATCAGCAGGATACACAATGCCGAATGGCACCTTGTCCGGCCCGGGACACTGTTTCTCTAAATCAGCCCACTTGGGTTTCCAGCGTAGCGGAGTTTTGGTATGGTAAGTGGTAACCATGAGAGTACCGTTCTTCAAACTGACGTCTTCAAGATTGCGAATAAAGCTGGGCTCCAGATGTTTACGCCCCACCATATCAAAGAAAGTCTGCCGGTAATCAACCGCGGAGACCACTGCTTTATTGGCCCAGATCTTTTTTCCGCCCATGGCAGCGTCATCGCGCAGCCTCACTCCAATCGCCTGTCCATCATCAACTATGATCTCTTCGACCGGGCACATTGTCCTGACAACTCCTCCATTGGCAACTACGCACCGATGGACAGCGTGGAAATAGCCGTGTAATCCTCCCCTCGGAATGCTTCCCATACCACAATTAGGAGCAACCAGAAGCTGGACTGCCAGAAGCGCGGGCACCGCCACACCTTCCCAGTGCCCGGCAGCGCCGGAGCCATAAGCAGCGAATGCCATTACTACCTTAAAAGGTTCGGTCCCGAAATGCTCATCCATCATATCGAACATAGTCCACTGGCGCAGTTCCGGAGTCCATACATCGGGTTGATGTTTTTTGTAGACCTGCATATAAGGGACATTCTCATCGGTAACTTCAATCTCCGGTGGATGAGGAGGACACCAGAAAGCGGCCCGCATCAATTCTTTGGTAAACGGCGCAGGCTGACCGAGCAATCCGCCCAGCTTGCCGAATCCCATCAGGTCTTTCTCGTCATTGCGGGAAATCCCCCATGTTGTTGAATTACCCCCTACCATAAGGTCTTCCCAAGTTACCGGATTCCACTTCATCCGAAAGCCGTACTTCCATAGCTCAAGTTGGTCGAAAGCCGGAGCAGGTGCAGCATACATCAGCACGGCATGTGGAGTAATGCGAACTCCGGGGAAGGGTTCCACCGTTTCACAGGCACCCCCACACTCCGTTCTCTCCTCCAGTACGCAGACACTCAAGCCCGCTTTGGCCAGATACGCGGCAGTCCCCATCCCGTTTGGACCACCCCCAATTATCACAACATCGTATCGTTCATCTTTGGGCATTATTTGCTTTCCTCCCTCAAATAATCAACCGTTTTCTGTTTTAATCGGCCAGTAAAATCCGGCCTGATTTTTCAAGGAAAACCATAGTCGCCACATTACACCGCACCGATCTATGGTTCCTGCATCACATCCAGATACTCGTTCGGGTTCAGCCGAATCAGGTCCCTCTCCTCAGCGTCGAACTCATATATGGCAAACCAGTTACGCGAAAGGCGCTTGTTCTCATTGAAAGAGTCCGTTTCCATGCCATCAATCTTTATCGAAAAATCACTGGCAGCATCGTGCAACGCCTGCGAGCTGAAATTCTCCGGGCCCACTTTCTCTAAAGTCTCCCTCATAAACTCAAAGATTATATACGCGGTATTGACCGATAAATATGCGTTACTGTTACGCATTATTTCTTCAGCCTCACCCGGATGATATCTCTCCAGAAGATCTTTGGCCAGGGCTACTACCTCGCTCTCCTCGTTCCACCACCAGTTGGGCATGATGATGCGCATTCCGTCAATCTCATCCCACACATCGTCTTGGTCTATGAAATCAAAAAAAGCGAGGTTTATGGCCGTGCCGATAAACCTGCCTTCATACCCTGAACTCCGGTACTGTTCGATAAACTGGTTCATCAAAGACGGGGGGATGACATAATCGCAGTTCTTCAGCGCCTCCACCTCTGTTTGCCAGTCGAACTTGAAGATCGTAACATAACCACCTGCCCAATCATACTGATCCGGATGAGCCCTTGCGTACTCCTTAGCCCCCCTGAGGGTCGCTTCCATATAGGGAGTTGGCAACCCGGCCCCGCCGATCCTGGCCGGCCTGTTTTGGGGAAAATCGGGATCGTTTTCAGCGATCCATTTCATAAGGGTATAACTGTGATACTCACACAGGGTGGTTCCAACACAAAACACATATGCGGGAGGCTCAACAGCTTCCTGATCAGGCACAACCGTAAAAAGCACTAATTTGTCTTTCTCCAATCTCGGTTTTAGCGTTATCGCAGCTGAAGGCACCGCGGTGAAGAGTACTTCAGCGCCGTGATTCTTTAGCCATTCATATCCGAGGATATCATTGGATGGGTCCAGTTGGCCATCATAGCTGATCACCTTGAACTTTACACCTGGTATAAGATTTTCCTCATTGTAGTACCGAGCCGTATCCTCCAGCGCCATGGCTATCAGTGAAAGCGGGGCCGCACTCGGGCCTGTTTTATCAGTGAAATTTCCGATGGTGATCTCGACTGGCTCCAGCATCACTTGAGGTTCTGATGTAACGGCGCTCGATGGTTGTACCATAGGAATAGAAGTTGCTTCTTCACCGCTACTTACACAAGCTATTGAACCCAGTATTAGCCCTGAACATAAGAATGGCACCAACAAAATTGCCAGCCTCTTCATTTCCGCCCCCTTCACGATAATTTACCCTCTCAGAATATCGGCGTGAGTAGCTAGAGTTGGTGAAAGATTAGCGATTATCCAGCATTCTATGCTGTCTTTGTCAACGTGGATATTTAAAACCCTAATCTTTAATACTATAAAGTGTACGTTGTGGATGGCAGCTAATCATCCAACCAAAGTTGGATTGGAGTTGGATTGGAGTTGGATTGACGAAACAACTTTGAGAATGAAGAAGCTAACAGGTAAGAATTACAGCAGGCCCAGGGCCCGGGCTTTTTCCACTGCCTGAAGCCGGTTTTTTGCCTGAAGCTTACCGAATATGTGATTCATGTGAGATTTAACGGTGCTCTCTTCGATAACCAGCATTTTGGCAATCTCATAATTGGACATCGCTCCGGCTACGAAACGCAATACCTCGAGCTCACGTTCGGTGAGAGGCTCCGGGAAATCGCGTACCGGAGGTGGTGCCGAGGGCGTGACTTTGGTTCGGCCGATGTGCAATTCCATAGCAGACAGCAATTGGTTGACATAGTTGGGAGCTATTTCGCGAGCAGCAGCCATTCGCAATAGCTGATTCATCCGGTCACCTTCGTCAGTGAACAAACGGATGTATCCCTCCGGTTCAGCCAGAGAAAACGCATCATTTAGTACGCTCAGAGCCTGATCCTCCTTGCCCTGTGCGTGCAGCGCTATCGATTGCAGCGTTAAAACTTCAATCACGGTTTCCATCTGTCCTTCCAACATCGCTCGCTGGCATAAACGTTCAAGTGCTTCAGGCACCTCATCAAGCTCTCCCTTTGCGATCAACAGCCGTATAAAGGTAAGATATGGCAATTCAAGCCAGAAATCAGGAAGCTCATGCAGATTCAATTCTATCTGTAGTGTTGCAGCCCAACGTTCTGCCGCAACTGAATCGCCCTGTGCCAGTGATAAGCGGGCTTCCCATGCTTCAGCGATGGTAGTTACCATGGCATTGTTGGCGGAAAAGGCGATTTGCTGGGCCCGATCAAGTGTTTTGGCCATAGCTTCCATCTGCCCGCGGGCCCAATAGATTCTTGCCAGGGTCAGGCAGCTCATCAGCAAAGTGATAGATTCCCCGGATTGTTCAGCCAAATCAACTCCGTTTGTGGCATAAGAAACTGCTGTGTCCAGGTCATTCCACCTGTAATGTATTCGCGCCAGATTAACTTGAGCAAGACTTGTTGCCGGGAGGAATCCATCTCCACCTTTCTCAACCCCAAGTTCAAGTGCCTGATGATTCGTCTCGGCTGCCTGATGTAAATGTCCGTACTTAGCTTGAATTTCGGCCATGCAGCCCATTGCTATTAAGGCAATATAGAAGTTCCCCGCGCTTTGACCGTAGGTATTCGCCTCAGCCAGATAGTGACTGGCTGAGGTTAATTCCCCCCTCATCGCATGAGCTATCCCGAGGTGAAAGGCAAGCATACAATGAACAATCAGATCATCATCCGGTAGAAATTCAAAGGCTTCCTGACATAGCTCAATAGTGCGTTTGGTGTCTCCCTTGCCTGATGGCATAATGGCACGAATACTCATCACCAGGCTGCGGATTGCCTCATAATCCGGGATGGTTTCTGACAAACAGGCCTCTTCGGCATCTGATAATGTCGATTCCAGCGTCTGAAGAAGGGATATCCCGGCATCCATTCTCCCTGCCGACAGGTTGATTATGGCACAACTCAAACAGAGCCACGGATGCGCTGTAATCAGTTCATATGGCAAGCGGTCCAGCCATCCCTGAAATTGGGAGAGTTTGCTTTTTGTGAGCATTGGCATGGCGATAGTCTCAATCAATTTTGCTGCTCGTTCGAAGTCACTTGCTTCCAGAGCATGATGAATAGCCTCGTTCATCAGTGCCTCATGTTCAAACCACTTGCTGGCTCGGAGATGCAAATCAATTGGCACATCGTCGGGATAGACTTTAGCCAGATGGTCGCGCAGCAAATCGGCAAAAAGATGGTGGTAACGAAACCACTTCCCTTCATCGTCCAGCGGCACCAGAAACAGATTGATAGCTTCCAATTGGTCCAGCATTTCCTGACTATTGTCCTGCTCAATGACAGCATCACACAGCGGTCCGCTCAGGCGATCCAGAATAGAGGTTTTCAGCAGGAAGGTTTGTATCCTCTCCTCTTGACGGTCGAGCACTTCTTCTGCAAGATAATCCATAATGTAATGGTCAGTGCCACTGAAAGCACTGACAAACTCAGAAACATCGTTTCGTCCCTGCATTGAAATTGCAGCCATTTGCAGACTGGCGATCCAGCCCTCAGTACGATCTTCTAACGTTGTTACATTCTCTTCGGAAAGCCCCAGATTCATTGTCTTGTTGAAGAAAGCCCTCGTTTCGTCGAACGTAAAACGGAGATCAGCAGTTCGTAATTCGGTTAACTGGCCACGACCGCGCAGTAAGGGTAAAGGAAATGGGGGATCGATTCTGGTGGCAATGACCAAATGCAATTGCGATGGCATATGTTCTAAAAGGAAAGCCGTGGCACTTTGTACTGGTTCTGCTTTGATCATATGATAATCATCAAGCACGATGTTGATATCATCTGGCACTTCGGTTATTTCGTTGATGAGGGAAGTCAGTATAGATTCAATATGTGGTATCTGAGATGCCTGGAGAGCTGATAATGCTTTTTGTCCTATACCGGCATGTACTGTCTGGAGAGCTGTAATGAAATAGCTCCAGAAACGGACAGGATCATTATCTTCTTTGTCCAGCGAAACCCAGGCTACCGGTTGATTGAGGGTGCTGATTACTTCACTTAGTAAAGTGGTTTTGCCGAAACCCGCCGGGGCTGAAAGGAGTGTCAGCTTGCCTTGAAGCCCTTCTGCCAACCTTTGGATCAATCGTGGACGAGGTACGAAATCTGGCCGAGGGGATGGGATAAATAACTTGGTTCTTAACAGTTCATCAGGCATACGGCCCTCAAATCACGAACCGTGATATGGCACCATGTATCCTATCACAATTAGGGGGCATAAGCTAGACTGTGAATTCAATCATGACTTACAAAAAAGCCGTTGAGAATCCCCAACGCTTTTCATATGATATTAAAACTCAACCACATACGATCCTTTGACCTGCCCCCCAAAAACCGGTCTAGGTAAAATGCTAGACTTGGACTGATTTGGATTTTGTTAGATATAGCCCTTGGTATGCAAAAGCCAGAGGTTCGAATCCCTCTCCCCAACCAATTTCAACAAAAGCAAACGACTGATTAATACAGTGGTTTGCTTTCTTAGTTAGGACTTTGACCTTATGATGGTAGGTTTGTATTTGGGATGTGCAAGGGCACATAACATCGGTGAGTCCAGCGGAAGGGAGATAGCCCCGAACCCAACTGGCTAAACAGCGTATTGCCGTTTACGGCGCGTGATAGCAGCCACGATGCCCATCAACATGATGTTGAGTCCAATGAGAACAAAGACGTCCGGTGCAATCTCGGACACGTCAAAGCTGATGTGATCAACAGCCAGAAAATCCCCGTATCGATAGGTCAGGTTCTCCGCCACAATCGATATTTCGCCCATGATGCACTTCCTTACACAATCAAGTTGAAGACGCTTTGAAGAACTGTTCGATCACGTCCTTTACGTATTATTGCTATGGACCCCTATGATATTCCAATATCCGCGCGATTGCACGAAGTGTCTAGCTCGTTCCGGCTACTGCAGAAGCCGGTTCGCCAGGGTGTTCGGTATCCGGGATGGCTTCTTCCTCAGTCAAGGACTCCTCGCGGTCGGGCAGGAACCGCGCCACCATCCCCGTTGCAAAAAGCGCGATAACTGCTCCTATCAACCCCACGATGCCCAGAGCTTCAGTAAAGGCATCTCCGGAAGCGGAGGCCAGTGCGGTTCCCGCATCTTCGGGAAGCGAGGCGGCGATCTGTACTGCCGCACCGATCGAGTTCCGGGCCGCATCGGCCAGATCTGGCGATAGCGCGACTACGGCATCACTAACGCGGCTCGAATAGATAGAATACATCATCGATCCAATGATGGCCACCCCCAGAGAGGCCGCCACCAGCCGAATGACGGTATTGGTCGCCGATCCGACACCGGCCCGTTCCTTGGGAATTGCACCCATGATCGCATCCGTGGCCGGCGCCGCGGTGATTCCAAGTCCCAGTCCAATCAACCCGAGCGTCAACCCGAGGAACCAGAAGGCGGAATCCGCCTCCCACAACATCACCAGTCCCAGCGCAATTGAAAGGAGAAACATCCCGCCGCTGACCACCTTTTTTGTCCCGACATAACGCACCAGTATCTCGCTACGGGAAGCGCCCAGCATAATCCCGCCAGCCAGGGGCAGAAGCCGGATCCCCGCTTCCAGCGGCGTATACGACTGGACAAATTGCAGGTACTGCGTTATCCCGAAGACCAATCCGGACATTGCCAGCGCACCCAGACTGACCGTGGCGACTCCGGCGGAGAACCGCCGTTTTCTAAAGAAATAGAAATCAAGCAGCGGATTTTCGGTCCGCCGCTCGCGAAACGCGAAGGCGAGGCTCATCACGAAGGCCACAGCGAACGTGCTCACCACCAGCGCCGATGTCCATCCTCTATCAGGACCTTCGATGATGGCGTAAACCAGCGCCGAGACCCCACCCGTCGACAGGATGGCACCGGGAATATCAACCGGCTTGACCTCCGGGTCTCGGCTGTTGGGCACCAGCAGGAAGCTGGCCAAGATTACGAAAGCGGCAATGGGGACATTAACGAAGAAGATCGAGCCCCAATAGAAATGCTCCAGCAGCAGGCCGCCGGCGATGGGTCCAATAGCAATGCCGATGCCATTGAATCCGGCCCACAGCGCAATGGCCTTCGGCCGTTCCTCTTCATCAAATATATTGACCAGGATGGAAAGCGTGGCAGGCAGTAGCATAGCGCCGCCTATGCCCATGACGGCCCGGCAGGCAATAAGCTGCCCGGCAGAACCGACCATCGTGGCGATGAGTGAGGCTATCCCAAAAACCAGAACACCGCCACGCAACATGTGGGCACGGCCGAACCGGTCACCGAGGCCGCCCATAGTCAAGAGCAGGCCCGCAAAAATCAGGATATAAGCTGTAACGATCCACTGTAGCTGGGAGGCGGAAGCATCGAATTCCCGTTGCAGCGTCGGGATGGCCACATTGAGAATGCTGGTATCGATGGTAACTATTAGTACCGCGACCGATATAATACCCAGCGTCCACCATCGCCAGCGGCTTCGTTCATGTTTCGCATTGCTATTCATTTCAATTCATCCTTTATCTGGCAAATTCAATCTCTGAAAAAGGTGTCGATTACGTCCTTCCGGATTATTTCAATGGAACCCTCTGATATTCCTAAAATCCTCGCGGTTGCATCTTCATACGCCAGACACGTCTTGATGATGCTATCGTGTGCCTCTGAGCCCGGCGGTTCATGCAACAATATCTCGGCGTTTTGCTCACCGAGACCGGCTCCGATGTGCAGAATGATCTGCGCGGTCAATTCGGGTGACCGGGTATCGAACACTCCCTCGGCTACTCCTTCAGCAATCACCTTTGAGAGTATCGGGGTAAACATGTGCGACCGTTCCTTCATTATCTTATGCCGCAATATGATATTCTCATCGGTGTAGAGTGCCCTCACGAGCATAATCATGACATCGCGATGCTCGGCTTTATACTCGCCAATGACAGAGAACACGCGATTTAACTTCTCGGTGGCTTTGATGCCGGGGTCCGCTAAGATCGGTTCGGCCAGTGCCATCATCACCTGAGACTGCCGTTCCACTATCTGGTCCAGCAGGTCTTCCTTGGATTTGAAATAGTGGTAGAAGGTTCCCTTGGCGATTCCGACGTCATCGATGATGGCTGCCACAGAAACATTCTCATACCCCTTCATCAAGAACAGTTCCTGGGCCACATCCAGCAACTCTGTGCGCCGTTCATCGTGTTCCTTTACAATCCGAACCATTGGTGACTCCCTTTAAAACCCTGCGGGTATTAACTAGACCGACGGTCGGTCGGTATATACCATATTAAACCATCCAGACCCACAAGTCAACAGACCTCTAATAAACTGTTTGGCGTGATCTTTGGGTATCAGGTCATATGTAAGTGAATATGA
>CAZJQZ010000095.1:0-9121 GCA_964548045.1 uncultured Dehalococcoidia bacterium
GGCATTACCATAGGGGTTGTCATGGATTATGTCTATGGCCTCATCCAGGTCCTTAGCCCTGACCACGCTGGCTACTGGCCCAAAGATTTCCTCACGGGCCAGGCCCATATCAGGAGTCACATTTTCAAAAATAGAACGGAACCTTTCCTCGCTTGCCCGAATGGCCTTTTCTGCCCTCACTCGTTCGGTGATGTCCCTGATAATGGCGGTAAAGAACGGTTCCTTTCCGATAAACCATCTGGCAAAAGTGAGTTCCACCGGAACCATGCTTCCGTCTTTTTTGAACACAAAGCCCATGGTTGCCTCTTCAGATGTGAAAGGGCCCGGAGCCGCCACCATTTTTTGTATACCGGATTCATATCCTGAACGCGATTGATCAGGTATCAGCTCTAAGATCGACTTATTTACAAGCTCATCCGCGTTATAACCGAAGATAGTTTCCGCACCGTGGTTGCAATAGGTGATGAAACCATCCCTGTTAATCGTAACAATTCCATCTGTCGCTGTATCTGCAACAGCGCGAAACCGTTCCTCCCTTTTCTTGAGCGCTTCTTCATCCTGCTTGCGTTCGGTGATATCAATGGCAATTATGACAACAGAAACAATTTCATTATTTCGAGTGATCGGGCCAAAACGTGTTTCAAAGAGTCTTACTTGTCCATTGGGAAGATTGACAAGGCTTTCGATAGGCTTTGTCTCACCAGCATTGAAGGTTTTTTCAATGGATTCTTTAAATGATTCATGGAATTCCGGCAGAATATATTCAAGAATGCTTTTTCCAAGACCATCAGACTCATCGACAGGATGATCCAGTACTGATCGATTTAGGTACAATATTCGCAAATCTCGGTTAAGCTCCATTATAAAATCAGGGGAGCTTTCCAGCATTAATCTGGTTCTTTCCTCACTTTCCTCGAGAGCTTTCTGCGCACGCTTTCGATTCTTGATCTGTTTGCGTAGTTCCTCGGTTCGTTCCCAGACCATTTCCTCCAACTGCTTCCGATAGCGTTCCAGTTCCTCCTCGGCTTGTCTTTGCTCGGTATTATCGTGAGAAACGATCTGGATAGCGAATACCTTTCCATCAGCATCTTTAACCGGCTGGAAGTTTGAAAGGAACCATCGTTCATCATCAGGCAAAGCTATCAAGTCCTCAAATTGATCGCCCATACCAGTTTCATCGATGTTAGCAATTCGGTCCGCGGTGATTTCAGCCAGAGGGGATAAAATTTCATACACGGATTTCCCAACGAATTCTTCTGGTACTCCACCCAGGTTTTCTGCCCCGATCTTGTTTATCAGTAAAATATATCCATCGGTGGTGAGGTAAGTAATGGGGGTCTGTGTATTATCCACCAGTATGCGGTATTTCTCTTCACTGGCAATAATTTGCTGACGCATCTGCATCAGTTCTGCGATGAGTTCAGCTTTGGTCTTTTCCCTGTCGCTCATAGAAATTCCTTTGAAGATGTTTTCAGTCCTATTGAAGTGGTGCCTATTATACACCGCTTGTGCCTTAAAAGGCCAGAGTTTAACTTGCCTGCTCTTTGGTCACCTGGGCCAGGTTCAGCCGATTCACTGTCCGTATGCTCGGCGCCTGAGATATCAGCATGATCGCTATCACGATGCCGACCGTAAGGATATAGGTGCGGGGCAGAATAATCAAATCCATAGAGAACATATCCCCCTGGAAAAGGCTGAAAAAGTACCACGCTAAAAGGTAGCCCATCACAATTCCCGGGACCAGTCCTGCAAGTCCAAGGATCAGGTTCTCGATTGTGACCATCATGTCTATTCGACGCTTGCTTTCACCCAGGGTACGCATGGTAGCAATCTCACGGCGACGTTCCAGTATATTTATGGTAACTGTGGTAAATACGATAGCCATCGAAAGGATGGCTCCAAAAAGGAGCATAATCAACAACATACCCAAACCAGCTTCCATCATTTCGTCTATTCGTTCCCGGGTTTCGGAAGTGATCTCCACCGATGCGGCCCCCATACCGTAGGCCTTTTCCCTTATTTCATCGGCATAATCGTCATCGATTTCCAGCAGCATCCCACTGATAATTTCCAGGCCTCCGAATTCAGATCGGGCCCGATCAATTGACATATACCCGAAGCTGCCCATAGGTTCTTTCACGAATCCAATGACTGGCAATTGTGCCGTCCCCCAGTCCGTTTGCAAGTTGAGGATATCTCCTTTGCCAATATCCAGAGTATCTCCCAATGCCTGGCTTAACCAGATGCCGTCTTCGTTCAAAGATACTGGTTTTTCGGAAGGCGAGTACAATCCCCTCAGTTTGGCATCGTTGGGAAGAGCCCAGCAAATGGTGGAGTAGGTTTCGGAATTATGTTGGAGACGAGCGGGAAAGAGTAAGGTAGGTTCAACCGTCTTCACTCCCTGCCAGTATTGTGCTTCATCCGCCAGATCAGATGATTGAGGTGAGGCGAACTCGATTCGGGCATCGTATCTTTGAATATCATTAAACATGAATCTAATCATGTCCTGCATGGAATCTATCATTCCTGCTGATACCAGTATCAAGCTTACCCCAAAGACAATGCCAATGGTGGTATAAAGGCTGCGCCTCCGGTTGCGGAAAATGTTTCTCAGGGGTATCTTCCAGAGAGAAGACAGCCGGGTGACAAATGGAAAAATGCGTTCCAGCAGGAGCTTCCTTCCCGCCGCCGGGGCAGGGGCATGCATTGCTTCGGCAGGGACGATTCTTGCGGCGCGCCAGGCCGGTACGATTCCGGCAATCAAACATGGCACCAGTCCCAATATGAAACCTGTAATTATTCCTGTCCACTGAACTTCAGTTGTTATAAAAGGCAGATTGATCATAGACGCATAGTATTTGGTTATCGCTTCCGCCAGATAGTAACCGGAAATGGATCCGGTTATCGAACCGATCAGCCCAACCGCAGTGGCAAATCCAAGGTAGTGAATCATTACGCTTCTGCTGGAATAACCTACAGCTTTCATCAAACCGATTTGACTGCGCTGGTTATACACGATACGGGTCAGCAGGATATATATTGCCATCGCTCCCACGATGATAAAAAGCGCAGGAAACATCTCTGCTATGACTTCAAACTGTTCCAGGTCCGTCTCCAGGCCGGCGTAGCTTGCCTGATCCTCTTTCGGGACGATATCCATAATGGTGTATTCGCTGAGTATCGATTCAATTTCGCTGGTAATTCCTTCGGCATCAACGCTGTCACCAAAACTAAAACAGAATTCATTAACCGGCCCATTCAGAAGACTATTTCTGATTGTTTCCGGGACGAACACAACTCCCCAGACTTCCGGGGAAACCAGCAATTCCTGCCGACTTTTGGCAAAGAAGACATATTCGGGGCTGGTGGCAATACCGGCTATTTCAAAAGATATGTCCTGGTTGTTGACGTCCATCGTGACGGTTTGCCCCGGTTCAAGTTCATGATGCTTAGCGAAATTCTGTTCCAGCAGTATGAAGTTTCCGTCTCTATCCGGGAAATAGGTACCTTCCTGAATATATACATCATTGACAGTATCGGCACGAACCGACTCCGAAGATGGCAGTGATATAGCCCGCACCAGTACTTTTGATGTCTGTTCCCCGGGAAGAGTCAGCGCATAATCTGCGTTCATCCGGCCGGTAACAGCCTCAATGCCGTTGATTGCCTTGAGCTGATCTTCAGCCCCTGATGCATCTTCTGCGACCTTCACGGTCAAATCGGCAAAATTAAGGTTTTCGTAAGTATAATTATAGGAATTGCTCAAATTCTGGTATGCCATAAACATGGACCCGAAGAATGACACTGCCAAAAATATGATGATGATTACAGCAGTGAACAATCCTTTGGAAGACCAGAGGTCACGTGCCAGTTTTCGGTTTATCTTTTTCATGGTTTTACCACTTCAGGTCCTGCGGAGCAATTGGAGACTGGTTTTCGACGATCTCGATTATCTCTCCGCTACGCATGCGGACAATACGGTCAGCAATATTACCGATGGCGGAATTGTGGGTTACCAGCAGGACAGTCTTTGCCCTTTCCCTGTTTATCCGGCGCATGGCAGAAAGGATATTTTTGCCTGTGTCGAAATCCAGATCACCGGTGGGTTCATCGCACAGCAGCAGGGGAGGGTCTTTGACGATGGCCCTGGCTATCGCCACCCGTTGCTGCTCGCCCCCGGACAGCTCGCTGGGAAAGTGATTCGCCCGGTCTCCAAGTCCGACGATTTGAAGAGCTTCCTGGGAATCCCGGGAACCTTTCACAAGTTCGGCGGCAAACTCGATGTTTTCTTTGGCCGTCAGAGATGGGATCAGGTTGAAGAACTGAAATACAAAGCCAATATGCTCGCGCCGGTATTTGGTCAGGCCCTTCTCATTGAGGGTTGTGATATCCAATCCATCCGAAAAGACTTTTCCAGAGGTGGGTGAATCCATGCCCCCGATCATGTTCAGAAGGGTAGTCTTACCGGAGCCGCTGGGACCCAGGATAACGATAAACTCACCGCTTCGAATGCTTAATGATACGTTGGAAAGTGCTGTCACCTCCACCTGCCCCATACGGTAGATTCGAGAAACATTTTCCAGTTTCAGCAGGAGATCGGTCTTAATCATCGTTTCCTCCGGTAAAGTTGATAAATCTCTCTTCCAGCAAGGCTATGGTTTCTTCCTTTTTGAAAATCTCTGGCATCATTACGGCCAAACCCATAAACGCATCGAGCGTAAGCGCATAAAATCTGGCAACATCTTCGGGATTATTCTCACCGATAGCAGCAAAGAGTGGTGTCATCTGATCGATAAACGGATCCATCCATTCGGTATATTCCGAGTTGAACATTTCTTTCAATTCCGGTTGAGCTGCTATTTGCCAGCCAAAACGCACGATCTCGGGATTGGCTTCGGCAGCCTCAAGGCAGGCACGACTCACAGCACCAAGTTTCACACGTGGCGGTAGATTTTCTTCGAAAAGTTGCATAAGCGGAGTAAACAGAGGCAGTGCAAGGTATTCGAAGAGCTGTAGAAATATTTCCTGCTTTGATTTGAAGTGCCAATACAAATTACCTTTGCTAATCCCTGCTTTTTTTGCGATAGCGTCTACGCTGACCCCGTGATACCCACTCTTGGAGAATAGTTCTGTTGCTGCATCAAAGATCTCCTTGCGACGTTTTTGAGGAATATCTTTGCGTTTTACAGTCATTTTATCTATACTCTTAGACCGACCAGTCAGTCTATGTAAATAGTTAAACAGCTTTGTGATTCCATGTCAATCCCTTAGGACTAAAGTACTATCTGAATTTGCAGTTAACACTAATGGCACAATACATTCAATCGTGATAAAATGACTTCGAAATGGATTGCAACACGCTGGTAATAATCGGCGCTTCGACAGGTGGTCCTCGAACATTGCGGGAATTGCTGGCAAAGTTGCCGGTGCTAGATGCCTGTCTCCTTATTATTCAGCACCTGCCCACACACATCGCTCCCTCCATCAGTAAATCACTCCAGCGAGTAACCTCCATGCCTGTAAAGCTCGCTGAACACGGGGGACCTTTGAAGAGCGGTGAAATACTCCTTGCGCCGGGTGATATACATACGGAACTAGAGTGTAATCAGAGTATCCGGCTGGTGGAAGGGGAGAAGGTTAATTTTGTCCGCCCCTCGATTGATGTTGCTATGAAATCCCTGAAAAGCGAACCTCCCTGTAAATTCATCGGAGTTATCCTGACCGGCATGGGCAAGGATGGAGTTGCCGGGATCAGCCATATCAAGCAGCTGGGTGGCACCACCATCGCTCAGGATGGTGCGAGCAGTGTGGTCTTCGGGATGCCAAAAGCTGCGGCTGCAACCGGGGATATCGATTTTGTACTTTCTCCTGAAAGAATCGGAGATAAAATAACTGAACTGGTTCAGTCGTGGAGTTCCTGACCGGTCAGCCATCCATCCATTCAAACAGCTCGCTCGACCAGATATCCGCTATCGACTCTTTCAAGTTTACCTGCCTGGGATTGCGCACATTCAGCACGGCACCCATGGTGCGGGTATCGAATCTCTCCAGAAACGAACACTGTTTGCGAAAGTTGAGCAGGGTGTTTCGTTCGCCACCATAGACTAAATGATCGAGATGAGCCAACTGAGGTTCCAGTTGAATTCGAACGTGCCCGCATACCCGTGTAAAAAAAGACTCTATTTGCTTTTCACGATGCCGTTCGAACCGCCGTTGCGATGATCCGCCTTTCCGGTGACGGGAATGAACCAGTCCGGTCCCAATCTTGCTGGTAAGAAGCTCTTCGCCTTTAAACACCCCGATAGCGTACTCCCCCAGCCGCACGAAAACCAGACCGATAATTAGCTCTTGGTGTAACAGAGACCGCAAAGGCCCCACATTGTATTCCCCGAAAACACATTTTTCAGCAACCGGGAACGGGGGTAAAATCAGGCATTTAGATTCCTCACCCCAAAAAACGACTGCGCCGTTTTTTGAGGATTGTGCCAGATTGCCGATTTCCGCCTTGATTTCCGCCGTTTTTGCCGTCTCATTTATGACACTCTCGATTTCCGTTTCCGTCAAACCGGCAGGCAGATAAGCTGAAACTGCTGTCTGCGAATATGCCCCCACTTCCATCAGGAAACTGAGCATTTTCTTTCTGTTCATTCGGCGACGATGTGGTATTAGCATAGCTGCAATTGATCGGCAAGGGCAGGTTTCAAATCCGCCCTACAAAATGGCTACGGTGACTCCGTCGCCCCCTTCTTCATGCTTGCCGCTACGAAATGATCGGATGAGCGGATGGGAAGCCAGCATATCGCGAACAATCTGCCTTACCGTTCCGGTCCCGTAACCGTGAATGATGCGCACCTCATGGAAACCGGCAATCGAAACATCATTGAGATAGGCATCCAGATCGGGTTCCACCTCTTCGGCCCGCTTGCCCCGGAGATCAAGTTCCAGTGAGTGGTGCCTCTGTTCTCCCCCCATTTTCAGCGTGTGCGAACGAAGGGGCGCAGCTTCATCCGTTATTTCGATCTTTTCCACATCTTCCACGCTCACTTTGAACTTCGTTTTCCCAGCCTGGATTTCGATTTCCCCGGTTTTCTCGGTTCGGGCCATCACTGTGCCACGAATGTTGGTATCAATTATCCTGACTGCATCCCCAACCGAAATGCTTTCAATTTCAGCAGCGTCACGGCTTGGCGGTGTTCTCCAGGGCTCCGATTCGAGCCGCTCACGCACCGAATCAATAATGGTTCCTGCCTGCTCGATTTTCTGTTTCGATTTCGCTTTCTTGAGCTCCGAAGATGCCTGGCGGATTTGTTTGCGTAGTTCAGCAGCTTCCGTTGTAATTTGCACTCTTTCCTTCAGGATAATATCCTGTTTTTCAACCTCCAGCGCTTCAAGAGCCTCTTCAGCCTGCTTTTTTAACCCGGCAACCACTTCTCTTTCTTTAGCCAGTTCTGTCCGTTCAGCCCGCGCCGCTTCCTTCGCGCTGGAAAGCTCAGTCAGGAGCGATTCCATTTCCGGTGTGCCCTTCGGCAATACTTCTCGGGCGGAATCGATAATATCGGGAGGCAATCCCAATTGAGAAGCTATCGCCAGAGCATTGCTCCCTCCCGGCACTCCCGGAACCATGTGATAAGTGGGGGCCAGAGTAACGGAATCGAATTCCATCGAGGAATTTTGTAATCCCGGTGTTGTGTGGGCAAAGACCTTGAGTTCCCCAAAATGGGTGGTTGCCACGACCAGCGTTTCCTTTTTCACAAAATGAAGCAGGATGGATCGGGCCAGCGCGGCCCCTTCCGCAGGATCAGTACTGGTGCCCAGTTCGTCCAGCAGCACCAGACTCCTGTGAGTAGACATTCGAATAATCCGCACTATGTTTCCCATGTGCCAACTGAAGCTGGAAAGCGTCTCTTCAATACTCTGCTCATCGCCGATATCGGCAAAAACATTATCGAAAATGGGAATCTGACTTCCCTCCGAAGCGGGGATTGGGATGCCCGACTGGGCCATCAGAGCCAGTAGCCCCATGGTTTTCAGTGCTACTGTTTTGCCACCGGTGTTCGGCCCGGTGATAATCAGCCCGGAAAAATCAGCCCCTACCTCCACCGAAAGCGGCACCACCCGCCCTTTGAGCAGCGGGTGCCTGGCATCGACCAGTTTCAGTGATCCCGGTTTCTCACTATCCGTGATTTGAGGTTCGGCGGCATTGACGCTTCTGGCGTATTTCGCCTTTGCCAGCACCACATCGAGTTGGGCTATCAGGCCAACGTTGGCGCCGAGATCTTCGCTATTCTCTGCTATCTCCTCGCTGAGGCCGGCCAGAATCCGCTGAATTTCCCGATCTTCCTCCAGAGCCAGCTGGCGCAGATTGTTACCCAATTCAACAGTCAGTAACGGTTCTATAAAAACCGTGGCGCCGGTATTAGAGACATCGTGGATAATGCCCTTCATTGCCACCTGAAATTCCGTTTTGATGGGAATTACGTATCGGCCTCCCCTGTCTGTGATCAGCGATTCTTGCAACATTGGCTGAACCGATTCTGATCTCAGGATGCCTTCCAGCCGGTTCATCAGTTGCCGATGTGAGTCTTTTAACTCATAGCGCACTTCCGCCAGCCGAGCCGAAGCGGAATCCAGTATCTCTCCGGCAGGATCAATGCAGCGGGCAATCTCTTCTTCCAGATAAGGAAGAACTACGATCTGCTGAGCTATACTCCACAGATTGGGGAAATCATCCGCCAGTCTCCTGAAAGAGGCAGACAGATTGTTGGCCGTCGCCACTGTAGAGCGAACATCGAGCAATGTCTGGGGATCGAGCACTTTCCCCAGAGATGCCATTCCGACGGCATCCCGAACATCAACGGGTCGACCAATAGAAAAGTCTGCTTCCCATGCAAGGAACTGTCTGGCTTCGGCCGATTGTTTAAGCAGTCTCGAAACCTCTATTACATTTGTGGATGGCAGAAGATTTTCTACTAGCTCGCAACTGGCAGAAAAAGACGTAAAGCCAGTGAGTATCTCCCTCACTTTGGGGAATTCCAGCATTTCAAAGCTTTTATTGTCCATTAGTGCTTCACCACCATTTTACGTAGCCGGCCGCCAAATTTCCACCTCCGGCTATGAACAA
>CAZJQZ010000096.1:0-1510 GCA_964548045.1 uncultured Dehalococcoidia bacterium
GTCCGGCAAAAGAGGTGGTGAAAGCAGGGTCCAAAGTGGATCTTGGTGAGTTGCCCATGATTACTCACTGCCATAAGGATGCCGGCCCCTATATAACCGCAGGAATAGTGGTGGCCAAAGACCCGGATACCGGAATTCGGAATGTCTCCGTCAATAGGATGCAATACAAAGGAAGAAACAAACTGGGCATTCGCATGATGCCTCCGCAACACCTGGGTCTCATTCATGAGAAATCGGAAAAGAAGGGAAAGAACCTGGAGATAGCGGTGGCGATTGGTAACCATCCTTTTGAAATCCTCGCTGCAGCCACAACAGTGGATCGGGGCGTTGATGAATTCAGTATTTCGAGCGCCTTTCGCAAAGAGCCACTTCAGCTGGTGAAGTGTGAGACCGTGGATGTGGAGGTGCCCGCTACAGCGGAGATTGTTCTTGAAGGGGAGGTTCTGGCAGGGGTACGCGAACCCGAGGGACCGTTCGGAGATTTCATGCAGTATTACGTGCCGGTTATGGAAAACCATGTGTTCGAGGTGAAGGCCATTTCCCACAGGCAAGATGCCATCTATCAGACCATTCAGGCCAGTTCCTTGGAGGACACTCATATTCTGGCCCTTTCTCGGGAGGCGCAGGTTTATGCAGCCGTTTCAAAGGTAGCTGAGGTCCGGGCGGTCTGCCTGGCCCCTACGATTATGAACTGCGCGATTTCGATCAGAAAGCGATTTGAGGCAGAGCCGAAAGATGTGGCGGCAGCCGCTTTCGAGGCCTATTCATGGCTCAAGTATTGTGTTGTGGTTGATCACGATGTTAATGTATTTGATGGCAACGATATCTGGTGGGCCATGGCTACAAGAAGTCGGCCGGACACGGGACTTCTTTTGCTGGAAAATGAGCCTGGTTTTCCCCGGGATCCGTTTCAAATCCACCAGTCAAAACTGGGCATCGATGCAACAGCCCCGCTCAACCAGTGGGAGGAGTTTGAACGCAAGATAGTGCCGGGTTTTGATAAACTCCGGTTAGATGACTATCTTTAAGAAGGTTCTATAGACAAAGACACTGCCAGATAAGGAGCCTGTTATGGTAGAGAAACACACCATGTGCCGTCTGTGCTCAGCCCTGTGTCCCATCGTGGTTGTTGTGGAAAACGGCAGACTGGTTTCGGCGGAAAGAAGAACAGGCCTGCCAGCAGAAAAGGGTTACTTCTGTCCGAAGCTGCAAGCAGCTGCGGATATTGTCTATTCGGCAGATCGGGTAAGAACACCGCTTATAAAGGAGGAAGCCGAGGGCAAGACCGCATGGAGGAAGGCCTCTTGGTCGCAGGCACTGGATCTCATGGCGGGGAAGCTGGATCTATTCAAAAGGAACTATGGTGCTGAATCCGTATGCTGGATGAGGGGGATGGCCGCAGACTGGGGTGCTCCCTGGGATTATGCTATCCGATTCATGAATGCCTTTGGCTCACCGAATATCATTGGAAATGGCGCAGTCTGTCACGTCGCACGGGAGATCGCACATT
>CAZJQZ010000096.1:1610-9088 GCA_964548045.1 uncultured Dehalococcoidia bacterium
GGCTGCAGAAGATTACGTACCTGAAGAGGTTGCAGCGAAGATCTGGCTTGCGCCAGAGCAGATAAGGGAGGCCGCCCGATTATATGCGACGACAAGACCTGCCTGTATAAGCGATGGAAACGGGCTTGATATGCATGTAAACGTCTTTCAAAACACGAGGACTGTGTGTATCTTAAGGGCCTTGACGGGAAATTTGGACAGGAAGGGAGGAGATCTCCTGCCCAAATCCATACCTACGGAAGACATGCAACTCACGGAACGATTTCGAACTGATATCGAACCCATAAGCTTAGGATATCCCCTTTTTAATAAATTCCATGAAACCAGAGGCGACCATGTGCTTTCATCCGTAGCGGATGCCATTCTCACGGAGAAGCCCTATCCCATAAAGGCGCTTGTTATCCAGGCATCTAACCCTGTCGTGACTATGGCGAACTCTAGCAGGTTCCTCCGGGCACTAAAAAAACTCGAATTCATCGTTGTCATTGATTTGTTCATGACCCGGACGGCGCAATGCGCCGATATGGTTCTTCCGACCACGACCTGCTTTGAAAAAACCCAGCTTAACCTGAGACATATCTGCCGGAATGATGTTGCTCTCCAGAATCAGGTGATCGACTGGGTTGGGGAGACCTGGCCGGATTGGAAGATCACCTTTGAGCTGGCAAAGAAGATGGGCTTTGGGAAGGAGTTCCCGTGGACCACGGTTGAAGAGGCCATTGATTACCAGTTAAGGCCGTCCGGTATTTCCGTTGAAATGTTGCGCCAAAAGCCTGATGGAATTTTCTACGAGGAAACCAGGTATGAGAAATACAGGGACAATGGGTTTACGACACGCTCCGGGAAGTCGGAGCTTTATTCCCAGATCCTGAAAGAGCATGGTTACGCACCGATCCCCACGTTTCATGAAGATGAGGAACACAGGCTGAGCTTCTACACCGAGAGAGCCCGGTTTCCCTTAGTCGGTATCAGCGGAGCACGACCGAGCAGTTTTGTTCACTCCCAGTTCAGGAATATACCCTCTCTGCTTGCACTTGAACCCGAGCCGCTCGTGGATATCCATCCGCAAGATGCCGGAATAAGAAAAATTATGGAGGGTGATCGTGTGCAGGTGGAGACGCCGCATGGCCGAATACTTCTAAAGGCACGAGTATCTCCTGTGGTGCATACGGGCTCTATCCGCATTGCATGGGGATGGGGGGAGTACCATCCGGACTGTAATCTCAACGACTTAACCGATGACCGCAAACGAGACCCTGTTACCGGCACGCCCTCAAATAGGTGTTTCATGTGCAACGTGGTGAGGGAAATCAAGACCGATGGGTGACGTGAACCTTGGAAAGACCAATTCTCTGATTGAGCACCACAGCACCAAAGAGGACACATCCGATCCCATTCCAAATGAGCCCGGGAAAAAGAAGGCCTGCTGCAGCGCATAACAGGGTAAATCGCTCTACCGGGTTTAGGTTCTTCATGAGGAAGTTTTCCCAACATGCTGCAAATGCGATGAGCCCGAGCAGGACGGAAATAATCGTCACCACGACTATCCCAATCGAGCCCTGAAGCAATAGGGCCGGCCGGTAATAGAACATAAAAGGGAGAATATACAGGCCCTTCGCGAATTTGAACGCGGTGAGCATGGTTTTCATGGGTTCTGATCGCGCGATGCCTGCGGCGGTAATAGAGGCGAGCCCAACTGGTGGTGTTATCTCTGAGTCGATACTAAACCAGATCATGATCAAATGGGCAGAAAGCAGGGGGAAACCCATATCGATAAGCGCCGGACCGGCCATTATCGCCAAAACGATATAGGCGGGTCCGCTGGGCAACCCCATGCCAAGAACCATGGAAATCAGGCCTACTAGTAAGATCGCAAGAAAGGCCATGTTGTGAGTAAACTCGGAGAGAAACCATGAGAACTTAAGGCCCACACCGGTCAACCCAACCAGTGCCAAGATGATGCCAATACAGGCGATAATGCTGCCGATACCGAGAGAATAATTCCCCCCTAAAACGAGTGAATCGTATATGAGCTTAAGGTCAATTCGACGGGTCCGAACAGCATGGATGACAACCAGTGAAATAATCCCGGCCAGGGCCGCCATAGCGGGGGGATAACCTTTTGCCAATGCCCCGACGATGATTACGAGGGAGAAAAAAAAGTGCCAGCCTCCTTTCAGAACATCGATTAACGGGGTCGTGGGCGTAGTTTCACCAATATCAAGTTTGTGTTTTTTTGCCTCAAAGTGGATAAAGGAAAAAACAGTAATGAAGTACAAAACGATGGGTAGGGTTGCCACGGTAATGATGGTGAAATAGGGAATTTGGGTAAATTCCACCATGATAAACGCCACGGCGCCCATAATAGGGGGCATGATCTGACCGCCTGTGGACGCAGCGGCCTCAATGGCAGCGGCAATGTGAGGCCGGTATCCGAAACGCTTCATCATGGGTATGGTGAATACACCGGTTGAGGAAACATTAGCAATGGCACTGCCGGAAAGGGAACCCATAAAAGCGCTCCCTACAACCGCGGCCTTTGCCGGACCTCCGACTGTACGACTCGTCAACGAGAATGCCAGGTTCATGAAGAAATCGCCGGCTCCGGTTTTTTCCAGAAAGGCCCCGAACAGAATGAACGGTATCACGTAAAGTGTCATGAACTTGGTTGCAATCCCATAATAGCCTTCCAAGCCGCAGTATACCTGGCTTACAATAGTGGAAATATCGAATCCCGGATGCCCGAACTGCCCTGGTATCATGTTCCCGAAATAGGCATAGACAATGAGTCCCAATGAAACCAAGGTCAGCGCCCACCCGATCACCCGCCTGCCGATATCCAGACCGATAAGTATCATTACAATGCCAAACCACAAATCAAACCGATTCAATGCGCCGAGCCTCATGAACCGAGCATTGCATTCATACATTACATAGAGAGAGCCAAATATAGACCCTATGACGATGAGCGTATCAATAATGACTGAAATCTTGGCCAAAGACGGTCTTTTGCTGAATGGGTATATGACCGAGCACATAACAAGGGTGATCATGAGGTAAAGGGAACGCTTGACAACGATGTTGAAGGTTACATCGATGGTCCAGTATATAATCAGGATTGCAATAAGAGCGAGTCCGAGGTTGACGAGGTGTTTCCGGAGGCCACGGAATTGCCGTTCTGCCACCTGAGAAGGGCCAGGCCCAGGAGCGGATCGCTTTGTATCATTTTCATAGGTCTTTGGTGCATCTTGAGGAGCCATGAAGACGCCTTCCGGTACTGGGAACCAGTGAAAGGGTGATATTTGTGTTCTCGATTATCTCGACGAGTGGTAAAGTCAACCGGGCCTTACGAGGGAACCGCCCGCCGACAAGAGCACAGTATTGGCTGCTTCGGACATAACCGAGAAAGGTATGGGATTCCCATGAGGTCTTTTCACCTGTTCCAAGGCCAGCGGCCTCCCGCCACTCACAGCAGAAAAGGACCTCATGGGGATCCCGATGGTAAAGACTATTCGATGCTCTCAACAGTAAGCCGGTTTACCCTTTGCAATGGTAAAGCGAGGATATGTTAATCCGGACACACCACGTGTTACGCCGCATCATTGGCGTGCCCGGTTAGCTGAGCTTTACTGTAATGCACCTACTTCTCTAAAAAATTTCTCCGCACCAGGATGGAAGGGGATAGGGGCCCACTTGGCAGCATTTTCAAGTTTAATGCCCTTACCCGCCGGGTGCACTTTTCCCATGTATTCAAGGCCTTCAGGGCTATACAGTGCCTTAACCATTTCATAGATAAGATCCTCTGGGAGGTCCATCCTGCATGCCCAGAGGGCAGCCATGCCAACGGTTTGAATATCTTCGTTGATGCCCTTGTAGGTACCTGCCGGGATTGTCATGGGGAGGTATTTTGGCATCTCCTTGACCAATTTTTCCCGATATCCCGGGGCGAATTGAACGATAGCGATATCATGTGTGAGGGAAAGCTCCGTTATGGATGGCGTTGGAATTGCCGCGATCTCCATGGCAGCATCGATCTGGCCTGTCTTGAGGGCATCCAAGGCACCTCTCGACGGCAGGTACACGATCTTCATATCCTTTTCAGGATTAAGACCATGGATTCTGACCCAGTCAAAAAACAGTTTATGCATAGAGCCGCCAGGAGCCCCGGCCGAAACCTTCTTGCCCTTCAGGTCCAGGTAGGTATTGATGCCGCTTTTCTTGAGGCAGAAAGGTTCGCCCCAATTGGCAAACAGGATCCCCATGCCACGCATTTTGTCGAAGTTTTTTGTATAGGGCTTCATGCCTCGAAAGGCAGCGTAGGAATCTCCGGTGCTCACCAATCCGATATCAGCTTTTCCCGTGTCCAGGCGATTTATGTTTTCATCGACGCCTCCCGAGGTAACTGCCGTGAGGCTCACGCCTTCGACATGTTTCGACATGTAGGCAGCCATCCCGCCTCCTATGGCATAGAATCCACCCCCCATTGAACCGGTTGAAATGGACAGCTGAGCTGCCCCTGCCAGGGCCAATCCCGCGAAGCAAGAGACCACTGCAAACGTTGTCGCGATTAAGAGTTGTTTTTTCATAACTTCCCTCTCCTATTGTAGGTTAATGGTATGATGACTAGAAACTGAAATTTCACCTCCTTTCTTCCCGTTCTGAAATTTTATCTTCGGCAGTGAAGACCCTCTAGGTTTACCATGGGAGCACTGCCCGTCTCTCACGAAACGGGGTTACATAGATGGCATCTTGCGGGCATTCGAGCTCACACAGAAAACAGCTTTGGCAATCCCTGATGTATTTAATGAATGCCTTTTTCCTCTCTTTATTCAATCGAATCACATCGAGCGGACAGATCAACTCGCATCTGCCACATCCATTACAACGCTCCCCATCAATCCAGCTGATTCCCATGATGCCTCACCACTGAAAAGCTGTGTGTCATCTGACTAGTGCACCTTTTCACGAAAACACCGACAAATAAAAGAGCAAAACAAAGTCATTGCGACCTGCCCGCCGGATGGCAGGCGGGGCGCAGCGAAGCCGTTCGGCCTCGAGCTCACGGCCGAGGGGCAATCTCTAAAAGCTTGAGATTGCAATAAGCCCGCGCTCCCCGTCCCGAGACCGGGGCGGGATCGGGAGGTGCGACATGATTTGAATGTGTCACTGTCCTCGCTTTTTCTGCATGCATGCATTTCCATCAGCGCATATGGAGAGCCAGGTCTGGGCCAGGGATTGCTTCGTTGCACTCGCTCCTCGCAATGACAGGATTCTGTAACGTTTTTAGTGAAACACTTTACTAGGTCCCCAGTGAGCGGGAGATTGTTCAATCCGTTATCAATACCGCATGCAAGTTCAATTGGGTGAATTATTTTTCAAGTCTTCTAACGCTCTTGCGACAGGATGGGCATACTTCTTCTTTTCCGGTTTCATGGGATAGATTTCAATGGGTATTTCCTCTGCCGAGACCGAGATATTTCCGTTATGTTGCTTGAGGATAATCCATCTTAACCAATTGAGATTATCTATATCCGGGTGATCCTCCCTCAAATGGGAACCGCGACTCTCGGTTCTTTTGATGGCAGCGCGAAGAAAAAGCTCACCGCATGTGACCATATTCGATGCCTCAATTGCCATGCGCAGGTAGTGGGGGTCATAGGCCTTCAACAGCGGCACAAGCTCGTCACGCAACTGGCAAAGCTTATCCAACGCTTGTTGCAATCTCTTGTGGTGGCGAATGAGATAGACATCCATTGGAAAGAGGAGTTCCTGAACTGTAAGCACGATATGGTCAGGCTCCACGCCGTCAACAGCGCTAAGCGGTCGAGAGAGTTCTTGTGCAAAGGTTCGAACCTCTTCTGATGAAGGGGATATCTCCTGATTGCCCTTTATGTATTCACAAGCAGCTATCCCGCTTATGGCGCCGGAGGTAGTTGCAAAGGGGATAGCATAGGCGCAAAAGCCTTCAACACCGGATGCAGGTCCACAGGTGGCGTCTCCTGCTGCATAGAGTCCGTTCAAACTGGTTTCACATCGAGTATTGACTTGTAGGCCCCCACCGTAACCGACATTCCCCATATTCACGGAGACCCATTCGATAGGGCCCATTATTTTTCCGTCTTTTATGCGGCCCGCCCTTTCAAAGGCTCGGTACATGATGGGGAGTGTATTCTTGAAGTAGGCGAGAGATGTATCGTCAAAATGACTGAAATCCATATAGAGAGGTGCATTTCCGAGCGTTACCTCACATGCCATGCCTGCAGACAACCGGTTCATCGCTGAATGGTTTGCATACTCTGGGTCGTACTTGTGCATATAGGGCTCGCCCTTTGCGTTAATAAAGGTCGCCCCTAAGCCCTGCAGAACATTCATTCCGGTTGTGTCAAAGTCGGCACAGGAAAGATGATGACAGGTAAACTCGTAATTTGTAAGCTCGGCTCCGGCACGTAATCCCATCACATGCGCATCGCCCGTAGCCATTTTTTGATAGGCGTAGTGCGATTTGAAGGCCTGGGCGCCTGCGGTCAAGATGGTGGCTTGTGCACTAAAAAGCCGGAGTTCACCTGTAGGGAGGTGGAATCCGAGCGCTCCAGCTATGGTCTTGCTTTCCCCCTTGTGGTGCAGCAGGTGAGTTATCATGATTCTGTCCATGATCTTGACTGAAAATGCCAGGGCGACATCCCGAAGAACATCCATCAACTGCGGACCATGGAACATAATTGTCTTGATTGGCCTCTCTTCTGAGGATCCCTGCCCTTCCAGCCTTTCAAATCTCCCCTTCTTGTCCTTGAGAAAGCCCACACCCCATGCATCGAGTTCTTTAACGCGTTCAAATACCTGATCCAAGTGAATCCTGGTCCAGTTCTGATCATTGATGTAATAACCTTCCTCGACCGCCTTGCTGAACCAAAGATCGAAATCATCTTCACCAGGGATAAAACACTTGAAGGAGCCGGCAGCAAATTTGCTGCACCCGCTTTTGCCCACGTACCCCTTGTCTACCAGAAGGACTTCCTTGGCACCTCGCTGTTTGGCCTTGATAGCCGCAAAACAGCCAGCTGCACCTCCACCAATTACCAGAATATCCGAACGTATTTCCTCCACCCGATTACTCCTGGATGCTCAGTGTCGCAATAAATAAGGCTAAACAGGCCTTCGGAATGAAAATTGCGGATGAGCAGCTTTGCTTCCTGACTGTCAATTCATCAAAACCAGAGAGGAATTCCTACCTTTCAAGAAACAGTACCAAAGTGCAATTAAAAGAGTCAAGTGCTATGCAGTCGGTAACGCTTCGCCCGTTTCGTCCTTTGAGCGCTGCACGAATTCCCGGTTTTAGCCACCAGGATATACCAAAACCTCCCGGCTTTTGTCTCACCGATCCCTAGTGGTTGAGGGCCGTCCTTTTTTCCTCATTCTCTTGTATTAGGTATTTCGCCCTATGAGGGAATTGCTCGGCACGGAATATACCTACCCCCCAG
>CAZJQZ010000097.1:0-9086 GCA_964548045.1 uncultured Dehalococcoidia bacterium
GAGCGGGCAGGGGTTAAGAAACTGGCTCTTTTACATCATGACCCTGATCATGATGATTCCCTGCTGGCAGAAATAGAGGCGCAATGCAAGGGACGTTTCCAGGGGGCTTTTATGGCCCGGGAGGGTATGGAGATAGAACTTTAGGTTCTACAGGCACTGTCCACTCCCGCCTTAATTCAAGCGCCGGCATCACTCAGATACGGCTCAAATAGATAACGGATTTCCTCCAGTGAAGTCTCAACCCCGATAGGCACGAACATAGTATAGGTATCAAGTATTACCAGCGCGTTAACCGAAGAATCTGTCTCGGTTGCGGCCCTCAGTCTATCGGCTACTGCCGAGTTTACCTCGTGGATGTTCTGGTAGATTTTGTTGAGGCCTTCGAGTTGCTCATCGAAAGTGTGCCCTTCTTTCAAGCGGAAGTATTGCATGAGTAGATAAGTAGAGGCGGCACGGTAGACGGTTTCATCATCGCTGGCAAAAGGCAGATGAAAACGGGCCATAGGTCTGAAAAACGAGGTGTGCGGGCAACCGCATGTAGCGATTATGAGCCCCATGAGAGAGCTTATCCCTCTCTGGGCCGAGGCATGTTTAGAAACGCGGCGTTCCCCGGTTATTACCTCGATATCCACCTCATCGTATGAAATCACTTTTTCAAAACGGTCTACGATATCAAATAAACTGATGATCAGCGGGCATGATGCCTGGTCGGCTGAATTGAGAGTACAGTTGGGGCACTTGTGGAAATCAAGATTTGCCCACTGAGGAATAGTATCGGGCACAGGATTAAGGAATATCAGTGTCTCAGGGTCGAGATTGATATCAAAAATTACCTCAGTGCTGTCCGGTAATTTGAAAATATACTGAATTGTAATCGGGTTCGAATCGTACATTCCGTTCCAGTCTATCTATCTAATATCGAATATGCGCAATTACTCTGGCCTAGACAGAAGGTGCATTCTGCACCACTTCGTTCATATGGCGATTCCTGAGCGAGAGTACTCTCCCGATATCGAACAGGAGGGCACAAGCCATATTCGGGTCCTCATTCTTCAAATTGGAAAAATCTTCAAAGCTCAACTGGAATATCAAGCCATCTGTTGAAGCAACAACGCTGGCGGATCTGGGTTTTCCGTCAAGCAGGGCAAGTTCTCCGAACACTGTCCCTTTATCGAGAGTGCTGATTTTTTTCTGACTCCCGTCTTTTGGATCGTGAAGAAAAACGTCGACCTTTCCCTGAGCAAGAATGTACATGCTCCGATCATCCTGCCCATATTCAATAAGCACGTCGTTTGCCTTGAATGACTTTCCTTTAGTGTGAGTGATGAATTGTTCCCATTCATCGTTGGAGAGACCGGAAAGAAATTCAAAGCTTTCGGGAAGCTCCTCTTTCTTATCAGCGGTTTCAGACATGAAGTACACTTTCTCCCTCTGAAGACGGAGATGTGCAAAAACGAGGGATTTCAGTGACTCCGGTACGTCGGGATGCTTGCCTTCGATTATTTCCTGCAAAGGGGTAAGCATTCCGGGATAGATGAGGATTGGCCATCCATCCTGCTTAAGGCAGGCGAACATGGCCAGTTCATCGATCAAATGTGAAACTGCGAGTTGCTGTTGCCTTGAAGTTGATTCTGCCAGTTCATTGAAAAGCTGGTCACTAATACCAAGTGACTGCGGGTATTTTTGCGCAAAAGTCTCTGCGGATTGACTAAAAGTAGTATGGTTTTCATGAAGTCTGTTGAGCAAATCTTTATCGGACTGGTAATTGGCGGATTCCCTGAGCTTGGAGAGTAGTGAAAAATCAAAGCTGCATTTCTCAGCATGCTTTTCAAATATGGGACGATAAGTTTCGATGAACTCCTGTCCGCAACGTAATGCTTCTTCGTGGGCGGAGGATTGACTCAATCCCTGGGTTAACTGGAGTGTGTATTGATGTGCGCTATCTGCAATTGCCACAGCACAGGACTTAAAATTATTGCTGATCCATTCAGCGCAAGCTTCCAAACGGGGGCCCTTCAGGTTTCTGGCTCCAAGGTCAATGCCCAATATGCATTTCTCGAATTGAGATAGACCCTTATCAATGTTGTCTGGGAAAACGTCTCCCACCAGGGCCTTATAATCTGGCCAGCCAAGCTGGTCAGCCTGTTTTGGGTTTGATGCTTGCTGATTCATGATGTTCCTCCTGAATCTATTATGGGTGGAGATTCATTCTGTGATTGCTTGATAATTTCTATCACGGCTCACATATTTGGTAAATCATACCAGATGAAATGAGGTTTTACAAGCAAATAATATAGCTTAGTGCTGTCCGTGAGCTTTATATTTAGACCTGAATCAAAAATTGGGGCTGAGTCACGCTTTTCCTTTATAAGGTTTTCTTTTGCTGTATTTTTTACTTTATCATTAATGAGGTATTTATTATATCCAGGTAATCGAGTGCTTCTTGAACAAAGCATTGCTCCGATTCCTCAACGTAAAACTGGCATTCTGCTCCGAGGCAATAGACTTTGCAGAGTCCATTTCCCTGATCACTGCTCATAAGTGGACAGACTTTTGATGGCATATTTTTCTCCTTTTCCCCGATATTTCCTGTTTTGCTTTGGCCCTATATTATATACTTTTCTGGCAGAATGCAATCAACCGATGCGCAGAGCTTGAGTTGAGCACATTATCTGTAGTGGTAAAATTGGTGTTTACAGAAAACTTGCGGACTGGCTGAAATTCATGTATGCTTGTCACTAAGTATTAAAAGGGGAGGGGGGGTACAATGTCAAAATCGCAAATATTAAGACCGCTTAAGATCACGATCCCGTTGCTGGCAGTGGCCATAGTGCTGGTTATAGTTGCGGTGGTGCTCAGGTTTTCTATTGTCCCGGGTATGAAGCAACTGCCGGATGATGTCGATACGGCGAGGTATTATGAAGGTACGTTAAATTCAATGTTGAATGCTGAAGCGCTGGCTACTATGGATTTAGCCAATCTCTTTTTGAAGGATGTGGATGTTGATATCTTTCGTCATTATACGGTTGAAAAAACAGATGGCAGCAAGGCACTTGTTCGGGAGCTTATTTATGTAACCAGTTCTGAAACTGACGAGTTAATACAATCGACTGATAAGTGGTATGCCGTTGATCGCAAGACGCTGGAATGTATTCCCCAAAAATCTATACCTGAAGATTTCCGGGGTGATTATGAAATTGTCAATTGCTCGGGGTTAGTGTTTGCCTTTCCTATTGATGGTGAAAAAAAGGATCACCCGCGCTGGGTTAGTGATTTTCAGAAAACGGCCGAGGTTGTTTATGTAGGAGAAGAAGAGCATGGAGGCATTGATACCTGTGTTTTCAAGTCAGTGATACCAGCAGGGGAGATTGTGGACCCGGATTTGCTGGGGGAGCTTCCCGCTGCTATTCCAAAAGATATGTTCACAATGTTAACTCAAATGGTTGATATTCCCGAAGAGCAGCAAGGGGCGCTGGAAGCCATTATGCCAACTTTGCCGGATCCGGTACCGATTGAATATACTTTTGAATATAGAGCTACTTATTGGGTCGAACAGGAAACCGGGATAAATGTAGACGTGGAGAAAGCCGAGAGACGAAAAGCAGCGCTTGATGTCCAGGGGCAGTTGATACCGCTCTTATCGGTGTTTGATATAGAGTACGAAACGACCGCAGCGAGCATTGAAGATGCAGCCGATGATGCCGATGATCTCAAAGATCGCATTAAGTTTTGGGAAACGAGTCTGCCCGGCGCTTTTATGGCTATCGGGGCAGTTTTGGTAATGTTTGTTCTGATTATAGTATTCCTAAAGCGTCGGCAGGCTGAGTAATTAAGCCTGGTTTGTTGGCCAAATATCTGCATGAAGCAAAATCTACCCGAATAATGCCTTGTTCGGGTAGATTTCTTAATTTAGAGTGGATTTTATTGAATGTTCAGTAGGGCTTTGGTGCCCAAATAAGGGTGCTGTTTGAGTACATTATTAAATCGGCTAACACAAAGAGGTGCCAGTGATGGATACCGATTCTTACATTCATAGCTTGTTGATTTCTAATCCCTTGCGGGAGGAAATGCTTCGTGAGGCGATCCGGGTGTTGCAGCTTCCCCCCGGCAGTAGCGGACTGGATGTTGGATGTGGCATCGGACTTCAGACCCTGCTACTGGCTCAGACCGTGGGGACTGCCGGGCATATTACCGGCCTCGATTCATCCCCCGATTTTCTCATATGTGCTGAGGAAATCGTCAGGGACTCTGATCTGGCAGGGCAGATTTCTTTTAAGAAAGGGGATATGAACGATCTGCCATTTGGCGACGATAGCTTTGACTGGCTGTGGAGTGTTGATTGTGCGGGATATGCTCCCGGAAAACCTGTGCCTTTGCTGAAGGAACTTGCCCGGGTGGTGAAGCCTGGTGGCATAGTGGCTGTACTTGTCTGGTCTTCGCAACAGCTTCTGACAGGCTATCCTTTGCTGGAGGCTCGATTGAATGCAACCTCTTCGGGGATCGCTCCTTTCATTAGAGGGGAGAGACCTGGATCACATTTCATGTGCGCGCTGGGCTGGTTCCGTGAAGCGGGCCTGGAGGAATCAACATGTAAGACCTTTGTGGGTAGCGTTCATGCACCACTTAATGATAGTATTCGCGATGCTATGGCTTCTCTGATTGATATGCGCTGGGTTGATGTGCAGCCGGAGTTATCGCATGATGATTGGAAGGAATATCAGCGTATCTGTAAGCCGGCATCACCGGATTTCATTCTAAATCGTCCGGATTATTACGCCTTCTTTACCTATTCGATGTTCTGGGGCAGAGTTGCCGGGTGAATCCTTCGATTAGGTAATTGGTCAGAGGGAGTAAATCTCTTTCCCGAAAGTGGTAACCCAGTTTTTGCTGAGAACTTCTACCGCATCCTCAGTCCTGTCCACACCCATGATGACTATTGGTTGTCCGCTCTCTCCCCTGCCAAGGAAAGTGTAAAGGTACAAAACGTTGATTGAAGATTCCCTCAGTGGCTTGAGTATGGCTTGCAAGGCGCCGGGGTGGTCGGGGATTTCAACTCCCAGCACTTCCTTTTCTCTGACGGTGAAGCCGTGGCTTTGCAGAACATTGATCGTTTTTTGCGGATTATCGGTTACAAATCTCACGGTGCTCACATCGGAGGTGTCTGCCACAGAGATGGCCCGGATGTTGATCCCTTCGTTCCCCAAAAATTCACTCACGCTCAGGAATTGTCCCGGCGTGTTGTCCAGCGTAATGGAAATTTGCTTAACGCTCATAATCACTTCCTCCGGTGAAACACTAATCAATGGCCGGCTTTCAGCACTTTGTAAATTTGACGACTTGATCAAAGCAGGTCAAATCCTGCCTGCAAAGCTTTTTTGTTGATGTCGATCAGCTTCGGTTTCTTTTTGAAACTGTCTTCCAGTCCCTTCATTAAACTATCAAGAGAAACCAGCTTGCTTTTTTTAACGAATGCGCCCAGCATCACTGTATTGACTCCCTTGGGGTTTCCCATCTCCTCTGCCATCTCGCTTGCCGGCACTTCAATGAGCTCGATGTCCTCCCGGGTTATGCTGGCTTCGGTGATCGATGAATTAACGAAGAAAACGCCCCCCGGCTGAATCTGGTTCTGAAATCTAACCAGCGAAGGCTGATTCAAAGCTACAATGAACTGCGGAGAGGAAGCCACCGGAGAAGCTATCTCTTCATCGGAGATGGCCACGGTGCAGTTGGCGGTGCCCCCCCGCACCTCGGCGCCGTACGAAGGCAGATAGGTCACTTCTCTCCCTTCCAGCATGGCTGCCTGGGCCAAGTTGAGGCCCATCGAGAGAACCCCCTGACCTCCGAAGCCGGCGAAGATGGTCTTAATCAGCATCCTTTTCTCCAGTTATGTCCTTGATAACCCCGAGCGGAAATTCCTTCGTCATTACTTCATCGACCCATTTCCATGATTCAACCGGACTCATTTTCCAGTTGGTGGGGCAGGGAGAAAGTATCTCCACCAGCGAGTATCCGAGGTTGTCCATCTGGGTCTGGAACGCTTTCTTGATGGCCTTCTTTGCCTTTCTGATATTTGCTGGCGAATTTACTGCTACTCGCTCGATGTACGTTGCTCCTTTGACCAGGGCCAGCATTTCACTCAGTTTGACCGGATAACCTTCTAGTTTCAGATCCCTGCCGTAAGGAGTGGTGGTAGTGGTCATGTTCAGCAGAGTGGTCGGTGCCATCTGTCCGCCGGTCATTCCATAAACAGCGTTGTTGATAAAGATGCCGGTGATGTTTTCTCCTCTGTTGGCGGCATGGATGGTCTCGGCAGTGCCGATGGCGGCTATGTCACCATCTCCCTGATAGCTGAATGGTAATGCATCGGGACAGGCTCTTTTTATTCCGGTAGCTACAGCAGCACCCCTGCCGTGGGCCGATTCCGCCATATCGACATCAATATAATTATAGGCGAATACTGAGCATCCGGGTGGCGGGATACCGATGACCCTGTCCTGAATTTTCAACTCGTCGAACACTTCGCACAACAGCCGATGGACGATAGAATGCCCGCACCCCGGACAGTAATGGAACGGGACTTTTTTAAGCGTTTTGGGGCGTGAATATACTTTTTTCATTTTGCCTTTTTAAGCCCTTTCTGGTGGTAAAGCCGCTTGATTACTTTGAGAATCTCGCTGGGAGTGGGGATTACTCCTCCCGGTCTGCCGTGGAACGAAATTTCACCTTCGCCCTCCAGCGCCAGTTGTACATCCTCCAGCATCTGCCCCATGTTCATCTCAAAAACCAGAAACTGCTTTGTATCCCGGGCCAGCGACTTGAGCTTTTCCGATGGGAATGGCCACAAAGTGATCGGCCTCAGCATTCCTACTTTCAATCCTTCTGCCCGAGCGTTTTTGATAGCTCCTCTGGCGATTCTGGCTGAGGCCCCGAAAGCTACCACTATCAGCTCGGCATCCTCTGTCATGTAAGTTTCAAAGGAGGTCTCTTTCTTTTTGATCAACTGGTATCTCCTGAACAGGCTCCAGTTAATCTCCTCCATTTCGGATGGCTTGGAGGTGAAAGTTTTAATAATCCTGCTGGGTCTCCCTTTTGCTCCTCTTACCGCGCGTCCTCTAAGTTGCAATTTTGGTGGGGCTTCGTGCTTGAATTCTATCGGCTCCATCATCTGCCCCAGCATGCCGTCACCGAGGATGATGACCG
The DNA here is from genome assembly GCA_964548045.1 of uncultured Dehalococcoidia bacterium. Lineage (GTDB taxonomy): Bacteria > Chloroflexota > Dehalococcoidia > SZUA-161 > SpSt-899 > JBGLNL01. The sequence goes on from CAZJQZ010000097.1 coordinate 7,201, forward strand.
GGAGCATGTATTTATCGGCGAGATCAAAGGCCCGGTGAGTCAGGTCTGCCAGTTCCTGCACCGATGCTGGCCCTAAAACTATTGTTCGATAATCCCCATGTCCTCCGCCCCGGGTTGCCTGGAAATAATCAGATTGAGCGGCCGATATGCTTCCCAGTCCCGGTCCGCCCCGTGACATATTAACGATCACGGCGGGGAGTTCACAGGCCGCGAGATAGGAAATTCCTTCCTGCTTCAGGCTGATGCCAGGGCTGGAAGAAGAGGTCATTACTCGGGCTCCGGCCAGGCTGGCCCCGTAGACCATGTTGATGGCCGAGACCTCACTTTCGGCCTGAATGAAAGCGCACCCTTCCCTCCGGCTCAGATTGGTGGCCATATATTCCGTCAATTCATTCTGGGGAGTAATGGGATAACCGAAATAGCACTGGCATCCTGCTCTGATAGCAGCTTCTCCAATGGCTGTATTCCCGTACATGAGAGTTTTAGCCACGGTACACCTCTATGCATACCTCAGGGCATACCAGCGCACATATGGAGCAACCGGTGCAGCTACCATTATCGTTAAAGCTGGCCGGCAGGTATCCGGCGGCATTCAATTTATCGGAAAGAGAAATGCAATCCTTGGGACAGAATTCGATGCATATCTGGCAGCCTTTGCAAAGCTCATGGTCAATTTCGATGTAACCTTTATTCGTGGTTTTCGTATTCAAAATAAACTCCACAAGATGTGTGTTTCCTGCGTTGGTTTTAGGTTCCTGTGCCTTTCACTATTGTAATGATGAATCGTTGTTATCACAAGTCCACTAGGTCAATCCCGCTGAGGTTCTAGCAAGTTCCCATGAGTATTCGTAGAGGTGGAGTCCCTTGCTGACACAGATCATCTCTCCGTCCTCAACCCCGATTTCTGTGGCCATGTATTCCTTGAGCAATTGCAGTCCTCCCAGGTTTGTGGGAAAGCCTGCCCAGAGGTCCCAACTGCGAAAATAGATGATGAAATGCAGTTTGCCGTATCGTATTCTGGTATCGACCAATCTCAAGCATTGCGAATGTTCCAGATCGATTGAACCCCGGCTTCCCACCGACATGCAAAGCTGGTTACTTTCCGGGCCATCCTGTTTGTAACGAGAGATTACCGTGCTTACTTGAGGGGCAAGGTCTTCACCATAGGTGTATAATTCGTTAGTTTGTTTGTCATCTGTAATGAGATAGGACATGTATTCCTCGATGTAGTCCTGATTTGATGGGGGTGGCACGCCTTGAGGCACATCTGGCGTGAGCGGTCTTATGCCGGGATGCATTATGTGGATGGTGACAAAATCGAGTTCTTTGCGTTTGGTCCCTTCAAAGCTCCCTTTGTCTATGGTATATTCGTATCCTTCTGCGAGCACATGTCGGCAACATTGAAAAAACGCCTCGGAGAGGTCTCTTGCTTCGATATTTGTTATATTCATTATTTTTGACACCTCTTTTTTGCCCTTTATATATCTTCGCTCATGTGAGCTATACTTGCAAGGGGTAATTTGATGCGAGTGGAAGATTGCAAAATATGCTCTGCCGGAATATAATGCAGTTTAACAGAGGTTTCGAGGAGACGAATGGGAACCAAGAAGCGTAAGTTCTATCGGTTACCTGCGGAAGATACGCAGGACGAATTTGTCCAACAGGAAGATCTGGAAGAGGACGATGTAAGGATGTGGGATATGCTGGTTGGTGTGGTTGTGGTTGTTATCATCGTGATAGTCGCTTTCCTGAGCCCCAATTTCTAAGCGAAGTTATATGATTCACTTTGCTTCAGTGAATTCATACCGGTGTGAATCCTTGTCGTAATAAGTTTTTCCGTATTTATCGATATCGCCTCCCAGAAATTTTTTGCGTGCTTCTACTTC
>CAZJQZ010000098.1:0-9046 GCA_964548045.1 uncultured Dehalococcoidia bacterium
ATAAAGATGGTTCATGGCGTTTCTTTGAACTTGCCGGCAAAAATGTCCTCGATGATCCATCCGTTGAGGGAAGTGTACTGCGCTTCCGGGATATCAGCAAATTTAAACAAGCTAAAGAGAAATTACGGGATACAGAAGACAGATTCAAGGCAGTCTTTGAAAACGCCAATGACGCCATTGTCTACTTAGATACCTTAGGCACGATCATCGATATAAATCACAAAGTCACTGATATCCTTGGATACAGAAAAGGGGATGCAGTAGGAAAGAACTTTGCCGAGATCGACCTCATCCCCCCCGAAAACATGAAAAACGTCTTGAAGCTTTATGATGAGGCAATTAGCGGCAACCCCTCCCAGTTCAGCGAACTGAAAGTAAATCGCAAAGATGGGATTACCATCTCCGTGGGAGTAAGCACGGGAACGATAGGGCAAAAAGGCAAAACGGAAGGACTTTTTGTAATTGTACGAGATATCACCAAGCGTAAGGAAGCAGAAAGCAGGATCGAACATCTCAACGCAATTCTCCGTGCCATTCGTAATGTTAACCAGCTTATCATCAGGGAAAAAGATCGGGCTCAGTTGATCCAAAAAGTTTGCGATACCCTGATCGAAACACGCGGATACAATGCTGCCTGGATAGTCCTCCCTAACGAATTTGGAGAAGTTATGATCAGCGGCCAGGCAGGAAACGATGAAACATTCCCTCTTCTAATTGAGGAAATGAACCAGGGCCACTGGCCTCAGTGCGCTCAAATCGCGCTCGCACAAACGGGAACCACCATCATCAATGATGCAAACATCTACTGTTCAAAATGTCCAATCCTGAAGGATTGCGTTGAGCATCTGGCACTGGCCATCCGCCTGGAACGTGATGGGAAAGTTTTCGGAGTGTTCTGCGTTTCCTTATTTGATGAAGATACCATCGGCAAGGAAGAGCAGTATCTGTTTGAAGAAACTGCCGGGGATATCGCTTTTGCACTGCACAGTATTGATATAAGCGAAGAGCATGAGCAGGCGGAAAATAAAATCCGGGTACAAAATGAAGAAATTCAGTCACAGTTCTATGAACTCGAACAGGCTAATATCGACCTCAAACAGGCCCAGCGAAAACTCCTCAATACCAACCAGATGCTCCGGGAAAGCGAAGAAAAGTACCGCAGCCTCATTGAAAATACCGGGGTTCCGATTGCATACTTTGCCCGCAATGGCCGCATTCTCACCATCAATACCAACGCCGCTGAGATTCTCAACGGGGTCCCCAGCGATTTCATCGGCAAATCAATATATGATCTCTTTCCTGATATAGCCGATGAGTTTATGCTAAGAATGCGTAAGGTGATCGAATCAGATACCAGCCAGGAATCCGATGAGTTCTACGAGATGTTTTCCCGCAACTATTGGTTTGCGACAAGCATGTATCCGGTAAAGGATGCCAGCGGCAGAACATTTGCCATTCAAGTTATCGCCAGGGACATTACCGAGCAAAAGCAAACGGAAGAGACCCTTCATGAAACCGAGTTAAAGCTGCGGTTGATATTTGATACTATTAAGGATGGTATCACTATCAGCGATCTGGAAGGAAACATAATCGATGCGAACCAGACCGGGCTGGAGAGGCACGGCTTCAAACATATCGATGAACTGCGTGGCATGAAAGGGGTTGACTTCATTGTTGAAAGGGACCGCGAAAGGGCCATCAACGATATGGAGCAGGCTCTCTCCAATGAAAGTCCCCTCACCCTGGTTGAATACACCCTGCACAGTCATACTGGAGAGGAAATGCTCGTCGAAGCTTCCGCCTCCTTGCTCAAGGATAGCGAGGGCAATACCACAGCATTTATCAGTGTTACCAGGGATATCACGGAGCGCAGGAAGGCAGAAGAAGCGCTCAGGAAAAGCGAGAGTCGTTTTCGATCCTTGCTGGAGAAATCATCGGACGGCATAGCCATAATAGAATCCGATGGATCATTTGGTTATAGAGGTCCTGTCAACGATCTTATATTGGGTTATGATGAAGAGGGAGCAGCCTTCAAAAGCATATTTGATTTGATTCATCCGGATGACCAATCCAGACTTGCCTCAGACTTCGCCGGCCTTATGGAAAAACCGGGAAGTCTGATTACCGAGAATTATCGTACTCTTCACAAAGACGGCTCATGGCGCACACTGGAGGTTGTCGGCCGAAACCTGACAGATGATCCTACCGTCAAAGGAATCGTGGTAAACTTCCGCGACGTTACGGAAAGAAAGCAGGCAGAGGAAGCCGTCAAGGCCAGCGAGCAAAAATTCAGGGAGATATTCGATAACGTAAACGACGAAATCATGTACCTAGACAGTGGCGGCAATATCATCGACGTAAACGATAAGGTCAAGGATATTTTCGGCTACGAACCTGAGGAAATCATCGGGAGGCCTTACACCGAATTCGAGATCGCTTTTGGCGAGGATAAAGAAAAAATCTACAGGATGTTTTCCAAGGTCATCGCATCGGGTGAAACCAAGCTCGTTGAGATAAAGGGAAGGCGCAAAGACGGAAGTACCGTTTATGCGGAAGTGAGCCCAAGTATTATCGAAAGTGACTCGGGGCCCGAGGGGATGCTGATCGTAGTGCGTGATATTACCGAACGCAAGGAGGCCGAAGAGCTCTTCACTACCCTGGCTACAAATTCCCAAATAGGATCGTACATTATTCAGGACGGAGTGTTTCGATTTGTGAATCCGGTATTCCTCCGTGATCTTGAACTCACTGAAAGCGACGTTCTGGGTAAACCTCCCAAGAATATTGTGCATCCTGATGACCTGGAAAGGGTATATCAAGAAGCTATCAAAATGCTGAAGGGAGAGAAAACCGCCGGCTACGAATTCAGGGTCATTGACAAGAACGGTAATATCAGACACGCATATGAAAAAGTAACCGGGGTTGAATATCAAGGCAAACGCGCCTCTCTGGGAAGCTACATGGATATTACGGAGCACAAGCAGGCGGAAGAGAAACTCAATCAATATAGAGAGGAGCTGGAACAAAATCTGGACGAGTTGCAGAACGCATACGAGCAACTCAAGGAAATGGACAAATTAAAAGACAATTTCCTGTCCACAGTCTCACACGAACTGCGCACTCCCCTGACTTCGATAAAAAGCTTTACAGAGATTCTCCTCACCTACGAAGATGACCGGGAAACTCAGAGGGAATTCCTCACTATCATCAACGACGAAAGCGATCGCTTAACCCGGCTGATCAATGATTTTCTTGACCTTTCCAAGATTGAAGCCGGACAAATGCAGTGGGAAACCGCGCTGATAGATGTTTCCCAGATTATTGAAACGGCAGTAGCCACCACCGAAGCTCTTGCTGCCAGCGCAGGCCTGACCGTCAATATCGAATCGGAGCCTGGCTTGCCACTCGTCTGGGGAGATAAAGATAGATTTGTCCAAGTGATAACTAATTTGCTCAGCAACTCTATCAAATTCACTCCCGAAGAAGGGTTCGTCACCATAAAATCGAAACTGGTGAAGGGCGATAAATCCAACAATGAACCCGATATAATCAAAGTCAGTGTCACCGATACAGGCGTAGGCCTCACCCCGGAAGATCAAAAGCTTATTTTTGAGAGGTTTGTCCAGGTAAGCGATAGCGCGAAGACCAAGCCAGGGGGAACCGGGCTGGGATTGCCGATCTGTAAAGAAATAGTCGAACACTACGGTGGCACGATCTGGGTGGAAAGCGAACCAGATAAAAATGAAGGCAGCACTTTCGCCTTTACTGTGCCGGTGCCACAGGAATTAAACACGGCAGCAACAACCGTCGTAGATACACAACCAGAGAACATTCCAAAAGTCGGCGACACAATTCTGGTGGTAGATGACGAGGTAAATATTCGCCGCTTCCTTAGCCATGAGCTTTCCATGAAAGGCTACCACACAATGGAAGCCTCCAACGGCAAAGAGGCCATCGCGATGGTGAAAGAACACCTCCCCGATTTGATAACACTGGATGTCATCCTGCCCGATATCAGCGGATTCGAAGTAGCAGAGAAACTCAGGAATGACCCGGTAACCAGGCACATTCCCATATTAATCATTTCTGTCCTGGAGGATAAAGAAGGCGTTCACAGGATCGGGGCAACCGATTATGTTTCAAAACCGTTCAGCGGTGAAACAATACTGGAGAAAATAAGCGGTCTGCTGCGCAATCCACGTGGCACGATACTGGTAGTAGATGACGATAAAGCGCTGGTAGAAGCGATAACTTACGAACTGCAACAAAAGGGATTTTCCACCTCGGTGGCGCACGATGGTGAAGCGGCATTAAAGATAGTCCAGAGTAACCCTCCGGACCTGATCATCCTTGATGTAATGATGCCAAAAATGGATGGGCATGATGTAATCAAAGAGCTAAAGTGCCAGCCGGAAACAGCTGAGATTCCCATCATTGTGCTCACGGGTGTGGACCTCAGCGAGAACCAGGTAACCACTCTATCAATGCAATCCAACGAACTCCTCACCAAATCGGGCGGGCTAACTAGGCTATTTGAATCAGCAGCGAATATCCTGGCCAGAAGACCCGCTGAATAATATCCCACCTTAGATTATCATCACCTGTCCACTTTCCTGGAAGGCATACTTTTTCATATTAAATATTGACATTCGGTTCATTTTTGGTGTAAAATGCTTATCGAATTGCAGGTAAAAAGATAATTTACTGTCAAAAATGGCATCAATTCCATCGGATGCCTTGGCGATTTGTTACCTTAAACCTGTTTTTACTAAAAAGTACTGGCACGAACGGGAGGTATTAGAAAAATGGGAATTCTGGATGGCAAAGTAGCAGCAGTAACCGGTTCTGGAAGAGGGCTCGGCAGGAGCCATGCGCTGGCACTGGCTAAAGAAGGCGCCAAAATCGTTATTAATGACCCCGGCGTTGAGTGGGATGGCTCCGGCGAAGCCAAAGGTCCGGCGGATGATGTGGTCAAAGAGATCAAAGATATGGGTGGAGATGCGGTTGCCAATTATGTCAGTGTTGGTGACTACAAAGGAACCAAAACCATATTGGATATGGCACTGGAAAAATGGGGACGCTTCGATATTCTGGTCAACAATGCCGGTTTCTTAAGAGACCGAATGACCTTCAAGATGGCAGAAGAGGAATGGGATGCGGTGATTGAGGTTCATTTGAAAGGAACCTTCAATAACGCAAGGTGGGCAACCGAATATTTCAGGAACCAGGTGAAGGCCGGTAATGATGTGAAGGGCCGCATCATCAATACTATTTCTCATGCCGGAATTATCGGCAGCCCCGGGCAACCCAACTACTCGGCAGCGAAAGCCGGGATTGCCTGCCTGACCATAACTTGGGCTCGTGAGATGGAAAAATACGGTATGACCAGCAACGCTATTGTCCCTCTGGCTCGAACGCGTCTGACGACACAAACAGATGCTGTCAGCGGAATGTTCGGTGAAGCTGAAGAAGGTAAGTTCGATGAAATGGCTCCGGAGAATATATCTCCGCTGGTTGTTTATCTTGCCAGCGATGCAGCACAGGATATTAACGGGCACGTCTTCTCCATCAGGGGCGGAAAGATGGAGATGTTCCAGTCATGGCAGGTCTTGAACTCCATCGATATCGGCAGGAAATGGGAAATCGGGGAGATCAGCGAGAGGATTCGTGAACTCGGAGACGTCGGCATTCCTCCGGTTGTATTCTAATTTGCTTCAAAAGATACCGAGATAAAAAGGGCGCAGCTTTCGCTGCGCCCTTTTTATCTCACTGCATGAGGTTATTGATCAAATCCCCGGCCAGTTCCGAGGTCATGCCACCTGATTTGCGCGTGCAGCTAAAATGCATTATTTATCATTTAGCACAAAGTAAATTCGCAATGGTGGGCTGCGCCCACCGAAATCTAATGAAGGCTTAGCCCTCCTTCAAGCGTTATACCCATTTGAAAAAGGCGTGTCTTTAGTGGCGGGCCGAGCCCACCCTACGCCTGCTATTAAACCGGCAAAGGAGGCCATAATCATTTTTCATGTCATTCCCGCGCAGGCGGGAATCCACAGGTGAGTGGGGGAGTGGATTCCGGTTCGGAGGCCACAATGACATACCATATTCAGTGTGCCTGCTTAATAACAAAAAAGGGCCTCTCAATGAGGCCCTTTTTTTAGTGTGCCGGGTATGTTATTGCTCTCGTGCTGCCCGGACTGAAATTTTGAATAATTCTCTTTTGCGGGCAAAGTCAAAAAGCGACCGCCCCCTATTCAACTTGGCGGCAAGGGGGCAATAACATGTGCGATTTGCATTCCGATGATGGTCTGTTATAAACTGGGCAAAAGCGGATTGGCAGCAAGTGCATGGCTCACAAATCACATTGTTGCCCGTTATCGCTGGTGTTGTACAGAACTTTCCTTGTTTGGGTGTGATAAAATATAACATCTATTTATCCAACAATTAACCATACAAAGGTCTCTATCAATTTCTGGATTCCGGCTAGGGCAGACTGTGTCATAATGTCATCGCGAGGAACCGAAGTTGACGCGGATATCTCCCTGTTAATGAGGAGATTGCTTCGCTTTTCTCTCAATGACGGCTCGAAATTGGATAGCATTTCAGAATGTGATACAGCCTATGGAGGCCAAAATGATATGTTTAGTAGCAATAAACAAGTCAGGAGGTCAAAATGAAACAACTGATAGGAACGATGGTAATTCTAAATCTAATAATCGTGATGTTTGTAACGGGGGTGATCTCCGTGGGAGCACAGGGTGGTGAACCGGATGCCGGAGTCCCCACATCGATGAACTATCAGGGATACCTTACTGATGACACTGGCGAGCCTGTTGCTGGACCAGTTGATATCACCTTCACCATCTATACCACCGGCGGTGTGCCGGTATGGGCCGAAAAACATTTTGGGATTGAGCCATCAAATGGTCTTTTTAGCGTAGAACTAGGTGATCACGGCAGTCCTATGGCCGCGGCAGTTTTTGACGGAAACATGGAACTGGGAATCAAGGTCAATAATGATACTGAGATGAACCCGCGTCAGAAGATAGCCAGCATGGGGTATGCCCTGCGTTGTGAGGAAGCCAACAATGCCAATACCCTTGATGGTATGGATTCCTTTGATTTCGTAGCCGCTGGTGGTGATACCATGAGCGGTGCGCTGAATATCAGCAGCAATTTGGATGTCACTGGCAATACCTCGCTCGGTAATGCTTCAACAGATTCATTGACGGTTGCGGCACGCGTCAATAGTGATCTGATTCCATTGATCGATAACTCTTACGATCTGGGCTATTTTACCCGATACTGGCAGGACCTGTATGTAGATGATGCCTATACCAACAGATTGTTTACTGAGGGATATGCTTATATAAGCGGAACTCTAAACCTTGCCGACGACGATGGTGATAATGACACCATCCTCTTTGACCACAAATCCGATTACAAGCATCTCCAGTGGAATGAGGCAAATGACAGGTTTGAATTCAATAGTGATTTGAATGTGAGTGGTACAGTTAGCGCAACATCATTTGTGGGTGACGGAACCGGTCTTACAGGGGTTGATTCCTTGTGGAATGAAAGCAGTTCTGATATTTACTATAATTCCGGCAATGTGGGGATAGGAATTACCATCCCGAATTCATTGCTTCATGTCGAAGGGAATAGCAGCAATCCGACTATAAAAGGGGTAAACAGTGGTAATGGACAAGGATTATATGGCATTACTTACGGTTCAGGCGCCGCGGTTCAGGGTATGAGCAATGGTGCAGGTGCAGGAGGCTATTTTACCTCCGCATCCGGGTATGGCCTTATTGTAGCCAATGGAAATGTTGGAATTGGAACGACAAGTCCGACTTCACTGCTCGAGGTGGATGGAGTTATAACTGCCGCCCACGGCGACTCAGACAACTGGAATGCGGCATACGGATGGGGTGACCATGACACAGCAGGGTATCTGCAGTCAGAAACCGATCCGGTATTTGGTAGCAGCGCGGCATCCGGTATAAGCGGCACTGATATCAGCGAGTGGGACACTGCCTACGGTTGGGGAAACCATGCTACAGCAGGATATGATGACACCAATGATTCGTGGACTGGTACAGGTAGTACATCTACAACCTCTGGTAATGTTGGCATTGGAATTAACAGTCCGGAGACCATGCTACATATATATCATGGTGCGGGAGGAGGCAGTAATCCCGATACGACCTACGACCCACTGGCAATTGAAAGTGCAAACAATGCATATGTCAATTTGATAACCCCTTCCAGCAATTTAGGTGGCTTAGTATTCTCGGATAACGTTCGGGCCAGAGGACTTATCGGTTATGATCATACTGATGACCACATGCAATTCCGTACGAATGGCAGCATCCGGATGAAAATCAACTCATCAGGAGACATTGGCATTGGAACCACTTCCCCAGGCAACAGATTGGATATCAATACTACCAACACCGATAAAGGTATTGCATTTAATGGTGAAGATGCTCTTACTGGTTATAACGGTAATGAGTGGCTTTACCTTAATCCTAATCAGGATTATACAGGAGGTGTGTATACCCCGGCCAATTTTGTTGCTTATGGAAATCTGGGGGTTGGCGATAGTTCGCCGGTGGCACAATTTGTTGTTGGTTCTGATGCTGGTGTGGACTATGTCGCCGGGGCCGGTGATGCCTACGTTCAAAATGACCTCGAAGTGGATGGCACAATCTACGGGGATCTTACCGGATCAGTCGACCTCAATTACACACCGGGATCGATATTGTTTACTGGCTCTGGCGGAGTGATTAGTCAGAATAATTCCGCTTTGTACTGGGATAATACTAACAATCGTTTGGGGATAAATAATTCCTCTCCAGTTGATGATTTGCATGTTAAGGGTACGGGTGTACTCAGGGGGTATTTGAAAGCACCACTACGGATGGTGGGATTTCGATTGTTTCCAGCACCGGGCAGGACTATGGCTTACATTCACTCGATGATGGGGGATTTGCCATATATGACCGGACCGACATACGATATCCTTTAAAAATTAACACTGATG
>CAZJQZ010000099.1:0-8980 GCA_964548045.1 uncultured Dehalococcoidia bacterium
TATATACATTTCCTTTCGTACAACATTTAAAAAGAAACGTGGATGGTCTATTTATATTTTGACGTCTGATGAAATGTTCCCTAATTATTTCAAAAGAGCAAAGCCTGATAGAGTTAGAAAACTGTATAATGGCAGAATAAAGACAAATTATTATCAGTATTATGGCGAAAAACCTGACCTGTCCCGGATTTGAAAATGCCGGTTGAATGAGGTAAGGTTTTTTTGAAACCTTGTGCGACTGATTCCGGTTTTTAGTTGATATCCTGGTAGATCAATACACAGATGCTTTTCCTCATTCATCGCGGATTAACAAGGGGGATTTTGATGCAATTGGCTTTTTACTTCGACCAGACGAGATGTACCGGCTGCTTCACCTGCACTGTTGCCTGCAAAGACTGGCATGATGTCCCTGCCGGGCCGGCTAGCTGGCGGCGTGTTTCCACCATTGAAAAGGGCAGATATCCTGATCTCTTTGTAGCCTTTCTTTCTCAAGGATGCTATCACTGCGCAGAACCGGCATGTGTCGAGGCCTGCCCTGCAAATGCCATCAGCAAGCGGGAGAGTGATGGTGTGGTAGTGGTGAACAGTGAGGAGTGTCTGGGCGCAGAAAAATGCGGTCGCATTTGTCTGGAAGTTTGTCCCTATGATGCTCCCCAGTTTGGGCTTGAAGATGATGCCAGGATGCAGAAATGCGATTTCTGCCTCGATAGATGGGATGAGAACAAACCTCCAATATGCGTTGCCGCCTGTCCCAACAGAGCGCTGGACGCCGGTCCTCTGGAAGAAATGCAGGAAAAGTACGGAAACGAGACATCTGCGGTTGGCTTTATTTGTGACGACAAACTCAGACCCTCAATTGTTTTCAATCCTAAACCTGAAACGTCTCCCCGGGTGACTATCCTCCAGTACGAATGAAAGGAGATTCCATAATGGCGAAAAAAGATAACTGTGAGAAAGTACATAATACAGTCACCTGTCAGCACTGTGGTGGGATCTGTCTGTTGAAGGTTCACACCAGGGATGGAGTCATCACCAGAATCGAACCCGATGATGGGCCTGAGCCTCAGCTCCGGGCCTGTGCCCGAGGCTATGCCTTGAAGCAGAAGGTGCATGATCCAGATCGGGTGATGTATCCCATGAAACGAGTGGGGCAGAGGGGTGAGGGCAAGTTCGAGCGCATATCATGGGACGAAGCTTTCAATAAAGTCGCCAGCGAACTGATACGAGTGCGTGATACTTATGGTCCACAATCGATCTTACAAATCTGTGGCGGTGGCGATATTTCCCTGCTTAATACGGCGGTCCTGGGCATCCGCTTCTTCAACATGTTCGGCGGCACCACCATACCCTGGGGCATGGCTTCTTTTGAAGGAGCGAACCTGTCAACTCTGTCCACCCTCGGCAACTTCATGTCATGCGGTAACAGCCGTGACGATCTGTTGAACTCAAAGATGATCATCTTGTGGGGCTGGAACCCGGCTGTCACTATCGCCAACACGAATACAAACTGGTATTTATCGCAGGCCAGGGAGAAAGGGATAAAAATAGTGGTGGTCGATCCCAGGTTTACCGATACCGCTGCCATATATGCCGATCAATGGATTCCCATCAAACCCAGCACCGACGTCGCCATGATGATCGCCATGGCCCATGTCATTATCAGGGATGGCTTGGCAGACAGAGAATTCCTGGAACGTTACACGGTTGGATTCGAAAAGTACCAGGAATATGTGATGGGCGATGAAGACGGTCAACCCAAGACTCCCCAATGGGCCGAGAGTATCACCGGTGTGCCGGCTTCGGTGATCGAAACACTGGCCAGAGAATATGCCACAGTCAAGCCGGCCGCGCTGATGACTGGAATAGCCCCGGGGCGCACAGCCTACGGCGAGCAATATCATCGGGCGGCCGTTACCCTTTCAGCTATGACTGGCAGTATTGGTGTGCATGGCGGGCAGCCTGCCGCTTATACTGGCGGTTTCGCCCACCCGATTAATGCCTATCCCTGGCTAATAATTCCACCATTGCCGGGTGACAATCCGGTGGATGCATTGCAAGAGCCCCGCAAACTTCACATGCACGGGGAGTTGATGAATCCCCCTTCAGCCATGCCGCATCGTGCTATGTGCTGTGATGCCCTGCTCAAAGGAAAATCCGGGGGATATCCCGCTGACTACAAACTCTTCTACACGTACACTCAGAACGTCATTAACCAGATGCCCAATTCCAGAAAGTGGGCCGAGGCTCTGATGAAGCCGGAGTGCGTGATCGTTCACGAGGTTTTCTTTAATGCCACAACTCGCTATGCAGATATCCTGTTGCCTGTAAATCTATCAGTCGAGAGGAACGATATTACCGCCGGTGGTGCCACACCCTTCTTCGGTTACATGAAAAAGATTGTCGAACCTCCGGGAGAGGCGAAATCTTACTTCGATTACTTTAAGGAACTGGCCGATCGGGTTGGCATTGAGGGCTTTCTGGATAAAACGGAGGAAGAGACCATCAAGGAGATGCTGGTCTTTAGTCCCGAAGTCGGCGATTATGAGGCTTTCAAAGAGAATGCGGTTGTTCGGGTGAAACTTGACGAGCCTTACCTTAGCTTCAAAAATCAGATCGATGACCCGGAAAACCATAAATTCCCAACGCCCACTGGCAAGATTGAAATTTATTCCAAACAGATCGACAAGGCACAAGTACCGGATTGTCCTCCCATACCCAAGTATATTGATGGATGGGAGGGTCCAGGTCATCCCCTAGCAAAGAAGTATCCCCTGCAGCTGATAACCACACATAATCGCCGGAGGTCTCACTCGCAGACCGAGAACATGCCATGGCTATTGGAACTGGAGAAACATGCTATTGTCATGCATACCTCAGATGCTGCTGCCCGAAATATCAGGAATGGTGACCAGGTCCTGGTTTTCAACGACAGGGGCAAAATTAAGATAAAGGTGCGAGTAACTGAGAGGATAATGCCCGGTGTTGTGGACCTTGGGGAGGGCGCCTGGTTCCAACCCGATGAGGATGGTGTGGATATTGGGGGATGTGCCAATACACTGACAAGTGAAATCCCATCGCCGGGAGGATCATTCGCCTACAACACCTCACTGGTTGAAGTGCATAGGATTTAAGAGTGCGGTTTCAAATAACGGTTCCTTGCAATAAAACGTAATAAAAAGAAAGAGCACATAATGCCTGTTTATATAGATAAACTTTTTTCGCCAGCGAAACTCAATGGTTTGCAGATGTCTACAGGGAACGGTGATGCGAGATATTGGTAGGAACGATGAACAATTCGATGAATAACAAAACTCCTATCCCAAGCAAATCTCGAAAGATTTCAATGGGGAGTTGGTAATTTGCTTTAGCTGCTATCTTATTCACCCTGTTCGCATTCCCGGATTATGGTAATGACCATATTAACTACACATTCATCGCAATCTCTTTTGTATTAGGTCTAGCTGGATTTCTATGTACAATGATGACATATTTCTTTTATCGAAAACTTGGGAGGCAATTCCTTCTTGATGTAATAGCAGGCATTGTTACTGGCATAGGTTTTGTGGCAGGGCAGAGGCCTGTTAAATCGAAATTTATCCTGAACTTGAATCCAGCCAGGTAGTAACCTGCCTCTGATCCCTAAAAAAGTAATTCAATTCTCCCCAATTTGTAATCTTTTGAGACGCTTCTGGTATGGAAACAGTAACAATCATCCAGCAAAATGATCATATATGGCCACTGTGCGAAAGAGGATTTGTAATAAATAAGAAGAAGCATGATTCTGGTAAATCGTCAAAACTGGTTTAGCGGAGGTAAATTATAAAACGACTTGTAGCGGTACTGCCACTGAATAGTAATGGGGTGATGATAGAGACTGGCGTAATTTCCGTGAGAACTGCTGGGGAACCGGAGGTTGGGCAACTGCCGACCCGGTTACAAGATGAAGCCTAATACATATAAGTCCCGCTTTTTAAAGGTGTCCCAAGTATATTCTGAAATATATGGAAGACTGAAGTCAAATAATACCATCTAGTTTGAGTATTAAAATTTCACAGAATTCGGTTCATTTTTTAGAAATCAAAAGGAGGTGGATCATGGCAGCAGATGCCCAACCGTATCCCGTCTCCATCACCGGTGAACTGGAAGAACCCCTTTCCCGCTGGGTATGGCTTTTCAAATGGCTCCTTCTCATTCCGCATTATATCATCCTGGCGCTTCTGTTGGTGGCTTTTGCTGTGCTTTGGGTTATCGCTCTCTTTGCCATCCTGTTCACCGGCAGATATCCCCGCGTTATCTTCGATTATAACGTTGGCGTGCTACGCTGGTCGTGGAGGGTTGGGTTTTACAGTTACCAGGCTCTGGGAACCGATAAATACCCGCCATTTTCGCTCCGGGCAGGCGACTATCCTGCTGATCTTCAGGTGGAGTACCCGGAAAGGCTTTCCAAAGGCATGGTGCTGATCAAGTGGTGGCTGCTGGCCATTCCTCATTACCTGATCGTGGGCATGTTTAACGGGGGCTGGGGTCCGCGCAACTCCGGGCTGATCTTAATCATGGTCATCATATCTGCAGTGATACTATTGTTCACCGGCAGATACAACAGGGACCTCTATGATTTCATCATCGGCATGAACCGGTGGACCTTGCGGGTGATCGGTTATGCGGCCCTGATGACAGATCGTTATCCGCCGTTTCGGCTTAGCGAATAGAGCAAAGGTTTATCCCAAACGTTTTATGCCGATTTCAGGGCCTACGTAGCAGTTGCTGTGCCGATCTCAGTATAACCAGTCTCCAGATGAAGGTGCCGGGATCTTTCTGAGCGCAATGATATCAGGCATTAAACATCGGCGGGATTGCTGGTAAAAAGGGGGTATGCCAAGATGAAAAAAACGCTCCATCTGATGATTGCGGTAGTTCTGGTTATGGGTGCATTGCTGGGGTGTGATATCAATGATAACGACAGCATTAATGGTTCGGGCGATATCGAAACAGTTGAAATGGATTATACGGATTTTACAGAAGTGAGTATTGCTAATGCCATAAGAGCCACCGTTACCAGAGACGACAGTTTCAGCGCTGTAATCAGTGTTGATGATAACATCGAAGAATATCTCAACACCAGAATGGTTGGCGACAGGTTGGAAATTTATCTCGATAGCGGACACCATTATCGAGACATTACCGTTGAAGCTGATATAACTCTGCCTCTTCTGGAGGGGCTTTCCCTGAGCGGGGCATCGCGCGCTGAAGTATCCGGCTTTATGTCCGACCATGATCTGGCTATTAAACTTTCCGGAGCCTCTAGGTTATCCGGTACCATCGTTGCCGCGGATGCGGATTTTGATATCTCTGGTGCAAGCAGGCTTGAACTCGATGGCGGCGGGGAAAACCTGAAGGTGAAAGCATCAGGGGCCAGCGATGTGGATCTGGGAGATTTTGTATCTGAAGATGTTGATATTAGCCTGAGCGGTGCCAGCAAAGGCACAATTAACCTGAACGGAACTTTGGATGTTAATATGAGCGGAGCATCGGAACTCCGATATTACGGAAGTCCGACCATGGGAGAAATCTATGCCACCGGAGTCTCAAAGATCAAGAATGCCAACTAGATTAGTCTCTTGAGGAATAACTCAAAACAGAGAGGATATATGCAGCCGCAAATCGCAGAAGAAACCGCCGTATCAATCAAGCCGGAAAGACGGTATGATATCGACTGGCTGCGGCTGATGGCTGTATTCCTGCTCTTCTTTTTTCACACCGCACGCATATTCACTCCCGATGAAGAATTCTACGCTCATAATGATGTTACCAGTAACTTTCTCGACAGACTTTTCATTGATCCAGTGTGGCCATGGCATATGTCCCTGTTCTTCTTGCTGGCCGGTGCTTCTACATTCTACGCCCTGCGCAAAAGGAGCGGCGGACAGTATACCAGGGAACGCTTCAAAAGGTTATTCATCCCCTTTATATTCGGTCTTTTCGTGCTCATCGCCCCGCAATCCTATTTAGGGTTGATGGGTCATTCGGATTACTCGGGATCGTATTTTGAGTGGTACCCGGATTTCTTCCATCTTCAGTCCGATGATGAGGATGGCTATTTCTTGGGAGGACATACTTGGGGGCATCTCTGGTTTATCATTCACCTGTTTATCTACTCACTACTGGCTTTGCCTCTCTTTCTTTTCTTCAAACGTGAAATCGGAAGGCGATTTCTCAACTGGCTGGCGCGGGCCTTTACCTGGCCCGGGGTGATCTTCCTGTTCCCGGCACTGCTTGTTTTGATGAATGAGGGCCCTGATATTGCTGGTGGGAGACCATTGTTCTACATCACCTTTTTTATTTACGGGTACATCATCATGAGCGATTTGCGTTTCTGGGAAACGATAGATAAGTACCGATTCGCATCAATAATTTTGGGACCGGTTGTCCTTGCCACATTCCTGATTCTCGATACTACCAAATCCTGGCCCGGATGGATTGTTGACAACTGGTCATTTGACATCATAATCGGCTACTGGGATTGCTTCGCTCCCTGGTTCATCATTTTGGCTTGTCTGGCTTGGGGAAAGCGCTTTTTGAATTTCACCAATGGATTCCTGAAGTATTTTGCCGAAGGGGCTTACGCGTTATACATCCTGCATCAGACGATTATCGTAATTATCGGCTACTTCGTGGTTCAGTCGGATATGGCGGTCGGGTTCAAATATGTAATAATTCTGGCAGCTTCCTTCGCTTCCACGATTCTGGTGTATGACCTGCTGATAAGGCGAAACAATATCTCGCGGTTCCTGTTTGGAATGAGAGCGAAATGAAAAAAATAAGGGGAGGTAAATTATGACAACGGGGAAAATTATACTGCTGATTGTAGGTGCCATAATAATACTGATATCGTTCGGTCTCATCGTGGGTGGTGGTGGAGTGCTGTGGGCAAATGAAACCTTGACGGATGATGATGGATACTACATGACGGATACTCTCAATATGGAAAAGAATTCCTATGCCATTATCAGCGAGCCTGCCGATGTGGAACTGGGATCGGCATGGGTGTTCGACTGGGGTGACCTGGTCACTTTCAAGGGGAAAGTCGAAAGCGGCAATGCAGCCAAGAACATCTTTGTGGGAGTGGCCAGGGCAGATTTTCTGGCAGACTACCTCAGAAATGTCGAACACGACCAGGTTATAGATTTTGAGATCAATCCTGATACGTGGGAATACGAGAATATTCCCGGTAGTGCCAAGCCCGCGCCTCCGACTGAGCAGACTTTCTGGGAAGAATCGGCTCACGGGGCCGGAATCCAGTCTCTGGAGTGGGAGCTGGAGGAGGGAACTTGGGTGTTCGTCATGATGAATGAGGATGGTTCGGCGGGTGTTGACGTGAACATGGAAATCGGGGCCAAGGTCCCCTGGCTGGTCGGGGTTGGAGTGGGGTTGCTCGCCGGCGGAATAATCGGGTTAATAATTGGCGCTCTGATGATCTTCTTTGCCGTACGCAAACACGGCGATGCTTGTACAAATGCTCCGGTCGGCAGTTCGTAAAATGGATTAAGCACCATTTTCTACTCGATGGCAGGTGCAAAATCCTGCTTGTTGGATGATAGTGGGCCAAAACTCAATCAAGGCTGTTTATCATATATAGCAGTGAATCCGAATCGACCTGCATTTGCAGGTTTGGAGAGAAGGTGAGACCTAACAACAGCTTTGCGTCATAGGGATATAACAGGTCTGGCAGACATTCCAACAAATATGCTAATATTGGAGCAATTACCGGGATGTCGCAAAGGCTGGTAGTGCATATGCTCTTAAAACAGGGCACGTCCAGGGTTATTCTATGTTCCATGAAACAAGAGGCTGAAAAGGGAATGACATGGCTCACAAGCGTGCGAAAAAAGAAGAACGACAACAGCGGGAAGATCTTACCGGCGAACATGCAGTTGGCGATGCCGGACAGGCAGTGTTGGCCTGCTTATTTGCGGCGACGTGGATAGCCGACACATTCTTTTTCCAGTACACGACTTTTCTCAACCATCACGTGCCGCTTGTTGCGAGAATACCTTGCGGAGTTGTTTTGCTGGTTCTATCGGGTTACCTGGCAATGGCGGGTATGTCTATTGTATTTGGCGAGAAGAGAGATATCCCTGGCGTGATTAGGAAGAGCCTGTTTAATATCGTCAGGCATCCAATATATTTGAGTGAGATGTTGCTTTATCTTGGCCTTCTCATGCTGAGTATATCGTTAGCTGCTGTATTTGTATGGGTTCTTGCAGTTTTGTTCTTGCACCACATCTCGCGTTACGAAGAAAGGCTGCTGCTTGCGCGTTTTGGCGATGAATATGAGCAGTACATGAGGGAAGTGCCAATGTGGATTCCTCGGCTGCGAAAAAGATGAGCGGAACTGCTAGTATTGATTGGTCGGAACAAAGCGGGCTAAAATCTAGCTAAAATCTATTAAAAAAGACTCTCTTTTTCAAAGGCTCCTTTTAAATTACCCATGATGCAATAACACGTACGATTGGCAATCCAGTGTCAGTCTGTTATAATCCGAGCCAAAGCAGATTGGTGTAAAGGGCAAGTTGCACACTGAAGGCTAGCGTTAGAGGCAATCGGTACATCGTTATGAAATACTCCGAAGCAAAACAAGGTCGCGTTTTCATAATTCGTCTGGAAGATGGCGATATCATTCACGATACACTTGAGTGTTTTGCAAGAGACCATGATATTCGTGCCGCATCGATAATTATTCTAGGCGGAGCGGACGTGAAAAGTAAGCTTGTTGTTGGCCCGGAGGATGGTCGTGCAAAAGAAATTGTTCCTATGGAGCATGTTCTGCGTGGAGTTTCTGAAGTTACTGGCGTAGGAACTATTTTCCCGAACGCAGCAGGTGACCCTATTCTCCACATGCACATTTCTTGTGGTAGAGAAACATCCACTGTAACTGGTTGTGTCAGAAGAGGCGTACGAGTGTGGCACGTGATGGAAGTGG
>CAZJQZ010000100.1:0-8925 GCA_964548045.1 uncultured Dehalococcoidia bacterium
CATATTTCTCTTTCAGCTTTGGCAGGGTCAAGACCTGCACGATAATCAGAAACAGAAACAGGGCGGTTATGATGTGAACAATGACATTGACAACGTGATAGCCAAGCACCTCAAGGCCGTGGAAATAATGATTCAGCGCAAAGGAGAACATGGCCACCGGGCGGTAGAGAATGGGGTGGTAAATATCGCCTCGGGCTCCACCGGCGAACCAGCTCGCTTTGACGCTCTCCCAATTAAACTCGGTCATGTGAATATTCTTATTGCGAATGATGTTGACCGAATCATCATAATGGAACGGGCAAAGCAAACTATTGGAGTAAACAATCAAGATTGTCGCCGTGAGAATCGCAAATATGATCAGGTTTCGCTTCATATTCTCTGAGGGCGGAGGCCCCGTTTCCGAGGCCCCCGGTTTAAGGTTATCTAATACGGGTAAACCAGAAATGCAGTAAACCCCAACCATCAGTGGCTTCCTTGGTCGAGAACATATAAACCAAGCTCTGCTCGATAGTTCCGTGTATGATTTTGGGAGTCCTCACCAGCATACCTTGTTTGTCTGCCGTGTCACTCGTCCCTGTTGACATATATCCAATAAATGGTCCCACGGCTCCTTCCGCGAAAATTGCCATTCCTTCACCCGCTGTAACGAGTGAGACGCTGGTATTAACACCAGATCGGAATGGATCGTGGAAGCCAGCGGTTGCCAACACCTCATCAATGATAAAGCCATCAGCATCCCCGCCAGTTCCTGCACCGGCAAGCCCAAAGCTCACTTCAGCACTTCCCGCGCCGCCGCTCATAGCAGTGCCGACTTCGATGAGCATTGCGTCAATAACGCTTACTCGATCGAATTGAATACCGGTATCTATTTCCGTACTTGATCCGGTGGTTACGATAAACGCGCAACCATGATGCCGGACGTTCGGACGCTCATCTATAATCACGCTATGCGTATACTGGTCAAAATCCTCTACAAACGCAGTATAGCCGCCAGCTTGATCCACCACGATCAGATCCACAGCCTCATCATTTGTTTCTGCGGGATCGACCCGAAAGCGAATCATATCGTTGCCGACAGTGGCACTGCCATAATTCGTTCCGCTCACCGGATTGGCAAGTGAAGTCATAGCATCAGAATCATAGTAGTACAGCGTTTCAAGTGTTGCGACACTATCCGCCTTCATAACGGCATACGTAATACCGGAGGTTATTTTCGTAAGCTCCATCTTGCCGTCAGCGGTCAGTGTGCCATCCCAGGAATAAACCTGCGCCCACATATCTTTGAAGCCTGCATGTGCGGTCATGGCAACGCTGAAAACAAGAGCTATTGCCAGCACAAAAGTTAAAAGTTTCCTTGTCATTCTTTCTACCTCCTTCTTAGCCTAAACGGGTTTGTGAGTTGCCAAGTACATTGCCTGCGCTATTCTCTACGCGCATAAGAACCGTGGCCGTGTACCATAATGCCTCATAGTTATTCGCTGCCGGTGGGGCTGCCGCTGCATCTGCGTCAATCTTCTCGCACAGCGTTTCCCATGCGTTGATAATATCGTAAAGCAAATCGCACAGGACTCTATCAGTCGGCCTCCCTGTCGGACCTATCCTCGTAACTACCCAGGGCGTACCCGCGCTGTCCAACATGGTAGTAAAACCACCCGTTGAATCCGTGTTGCCGAGAATCGTTTGCTGATCGTACCTGCCGCTTTCAAAGATGTACGGTAGGACAAGAGCCTCGTAGCAAAGGTCCTCATAGTCGTTATCATCAGTAATACCAGCGTCACCGTCCAACTGCTCTACAAGCGTCTCAAAACCGTTAATCCAGTCATAAAGCCACTGGATCAGAGCAGCATTAGATAAACCTCCGCTGGGCATGATGATGTGATCGACCGTAGTCACGTTTTGGGTTTTGTTGCCCCGGTAATCCCACACTTGCGTATGGAATATCGCCGTATAGCAATTCGCCACATAGGTTGTCAGTCCGGTGCCCTCAGTATCTAACTTCAGGCAAAGGCCATACATGGACTGCTGAAGCATATACATCAGGTCAATGAGGTACTTATCACTAACCCCGTTCGGCTTGATCTCTGGATGTATATTCGCCATCGTTTATACCTCTATTCTTCCTCAACCAGTTCGGTAGGCTCTTCAGGGGTTTCCCCTGCTACCCACCGGGCCAGATTCTCGGCCTTCAGTTGAGGATTCACGATCATCTCATAGACCCGGCGAAGGCGGTTCACTTGCTTTCCGTCAGGAAGCACATAGCGATTGTCGACCTGTATCCTGCCCTCGCGTATGTCGAGCTTGAAGCAAATCTGAGCCCGTGCGGAATGGCTGGGTACAAGGCAGCACCGTGTCATGGTGGTCCCATCGGCAAGCGGGATCTCGCGGTCAAAGACACAATCAATGGTAATGCCGCCGTTTTCGTAATCCCGAACCGGCCTGCTGTGAGCGCTTTTAATCGTAACGCGCTCCTCGCGGGTGCCCTTTCCGACCTTCTTCTGGATGATAACACCCCGGCCGGACGGGTCTTGGTATTCCGGTTCTTTGGGATTGACAGCGACAACGTGCGTGACGTTCAATTCCCGCTCCTTCCCGTCTATACTTACTGTAATCTTGCGCTCCGGGTAGCCGTCAAACGGATGTGCCGCCCGTGCTACATGCTGCGGAACAGGCCGGAAATCATCTAAGGTAAGACCTTCTACCTTGAGCGATTCCATCTCCTGCTCCAACGTCTTATCTTCCTTTTCCTTTGTGGCCTTCTCAGCCGGATCTGTGAGTTTTCCTTGTGCCATCTTCTTTCTCCCCATATCCCCGGTAGTCAATGGGCGGAAGGGGGCCGGGAGTTACCCCTTTTCGCATTCAGCGGCCAGCTTTCAGCTATCCACCCAAAGATCATTAGTTATTGGTCCGGTAGGTTCGGATAACCACAAACGCATTATCGGCGGCGTTAAACACGGCCTTGGTCATGCCGTAAATCGCGCCGATGCAGAAACCAACCTTATTGCCATAGTCAAAGGTTTTTTCATTCCAAACCTTGCGCTTGGCATAGGCGATTCCCGCACATCCGACACCCATAAACCCGGCACTTGCTCCGTTCAGATTTGACGCTCCGCCCCAGGTGGTAGCGGTGGGCACGCGCTCATGCACATGCAGGATCGTGTTATTCCACCGTCCGATTGCCCCGGTAAAAAGTGCATTATCGGGGCCGGGTTTCTGCGCTTCTCTCTGCGCCTGGCTCCATGCAGCGTCACGCTCCTTGAGGTCAAATTCCTGGTCCGGAGACATGACACATACAAACCAGCGCCTTCCGCCTGCCGGTGTGCCTATGATCTTTGGGGTGGCTTTCTTGGCGTATGCAACGGCCTTGGAGATCAAGGCCAGCGTCATGTAATCGCCTGCCTCGATGTCTCCCGTACCCGTAGCATCCCCGCCATAGAGAGCCTTGGTCGGGCTATCCCAGATAGCGTCAAACATATCCTGGTCGATAGTGTCGGCCTTCCACCTCTTGAGCAAGCGCCGTGCCCACTGGCGAACTGCCTTATCCGAAGGGTACTGATCGGAGAGCTTACCCTTTGTCCTGACGGCATTACGCTTTTGGTTGATCGTAATTGCATCGTCATAGACGTTGGGAACTTCCTCGTTCCCCTCCATGATATTGTCGCCACTGATACCGGCACCGCTCAGGTTTCTGACCTGCCCGAAGGTGTGTTGATACCCCTGCTCTCTTTCGAGATCCGGGAACTCAACGATAATATTAGTTTCCTCACTTGCGCCGACAAAACCCTGGCTGAAGAAGTAGGACTCGGTTTTGGCCTCTATCCACCACCTCTTTGCCCAGGTCTGCGCTGTGAGGGCATCTGCGGTCGTAAAAGTCCAGTCGGCCATTAGAAAAACCTCCTTGTCTAATGACCTCTCTCAGCGTTAATCCCAAGCCGCAAACGCTTTTGGATGTTTCTCTTTCAGTTTCGCCGGAGCATTCTTGATGAAATTGTCCATCTCAGCGTCACTCAAACTGTCGATATGGTCTGCGAGCTGCTGTTCCGAATACTCCATAAACCTGCCGTATCCTGTTTTTTCCTCATCGGATTTCTGCGTGGTAGCGCTCTTCACGGTTCCCTTGCTCAATCCGTCAATGAGGGCCTTGGTGCTTTTCACCTGTGCAGCCTTCAGGATCTCCTCGTGGTTCATGAGGATGTAGGCATCGGCCATTGTATTAGCCCTGCCGGTTTCCTCCATCCAGTTCAGGATTCCGTCAATAAAGGTATCAAGCTGCTTGGTTTCCTTGCTTTCAAGGTTATCCTTTTCCTTGCCGAACATCTCATGGGCCATCTTCTCGGTGAAGGTATTAACCTCCTGTTCCGATTCCCGTTTAAGCCTCTCTTGTGTTTCAACCGTTTTCCGCTGGGTTTCGCGTTGCTCGTCACGGTAATCGTTGTAAATGGCCATAGCAGTGAACGGGTCGGCATCATAGACTTCCTGAAGGGTTTTACCGTTATAGGTTCCGCCCTGGACGCGCATGTGAGCCACATCTGCAAAAGTCGTCTGTGCTGTCTCCGTTTCCTTCTCTTCCGGCTTCTCATCAGGATACTTTTCGTAATAGGCTTGGGGATCACGCCTCAAAAGGTCGTTTTTCCGTTTCTCTTCCTCTCGTTCCCGCACGATCTGATCCACGCGGGATTGAGGCACCATATTCTCTTTTTCTTCTTCCTCTTCCTGCTCCGTCTCCTCGGTTTCTGCTTCCTCGGTTTCGGTGGTCTGCTCGGTTTTGGACTCTTCTTCTTGCGATTCTCCCTTATCCTCCGAGGTGTCCTGGGTATCCTGTCCCGATTCCTCTTCGGATTCGCCTAGTATCTCCAATTCTTCCTTGCTGAATTCTTCATCTCCCATGAGAATTACTCCTTTCGCATCACATTCAGGCTGTGAAGGGGCCTATGTTGCATGACCTACCGGGTCAAGTCGGTTACTTTTCCGTTACTTTGATCTTGATGCTATACTCGCCGGTAACTTCGTACTTCTCGGGCTCGTAGTCGTCCGGCACCACTGATCGATCTAAGGTAAAAGTTCGGTTGGCAAGATATTTCTCGTCCTGCTCCAGCTCGAAATAGGAAGCGAGACGGTCAACCTTCTTGAACAGAACCTCGCCTTTGATCTCAACCTCTTTGGGTTTCTTTGGCGTTACCATGGCTTTCCTCCTTTCATTTTTTTAGGGCTCCTGCCTGCATCATCATCTCTTCTTTCTTCTTCATACGGGCAGCTATCTTGTCTTTATTCGGATCATCAACATACTCAAGTGCGGCCTCGGCATCGTAGATACCGGCCTCTACGTATTCCATTGCCAACTGCGCCTTTGCTATCCTATTGGTTGGCAGAGACGAGCCGGCGGTGAGTTTAACGTCCAGATCGATCAAGCTAATCCCGGGGGGCTTGCTCGCGTCTGCCGGACGTATCTTCTCAAGGGCATCTTCCCATTTGCGTTGTATCTTCTCTTGCATCTCCTCGTCAGGCTCTTCCATCTCTTCGCCCAGCTTGGCCTTTTCCTCATCGGGCATCCACTTTCGCCATTCATCCTCTTCCAATAGGCGCTCCCACATATAGCGAGGCCAGTATTTCAGGATCATGGCGATATTGACTTTGGCCAGCCGTATGAGCGCAGCTTCCAGGACTCTCAGAAAGGGCTTGCTCATCATGCCGCCCATATCCTGAAGGGCCAGCACAACACGCCCGGAGGGGTCGGTTCCTTCGGGAACTTTGCCCCGCATAACATCGTGAATGTCGTACATATCGTTAATGTCGGCCTCTGCCATTTGCCGGATCTCCAGGAACTTATTGGCATCAATGGAACCGGCCTGTAGCCGCTGCGGGGTAAAGGCAGAGGTTTGGCTTACCAATAGCTCTGAGCCGGGGGTTCCGGGCTCTCCCTTCCACTTTGTTCCCTGTGCAGGCCGTACAATAGGAGCGTTCGCCAGGTGCGCTATGGCATGGGCGAATTGCAGCGTAGCCTTGTTGAGCTGTCTGTTCGGGTCTTTAGCATATGCAGTAGGGCTCATGGGATACGAGTTTCTGGTTCGCTGTGCTCTGATAGCGATAACAGGCAGCACCGGGTTTCCGTCTGCATCCATGCCGTGCGGGTTTTCCTGCTCCTCGATGAGTTTCTTACCGATAATAAAGCGGTGGATTCTCTTTTCGAGCTTTCTCGGCCAGTACACGCCATCCTCTATGGCATCCCCGGCCTTAAGGTCCTTTTTCTTTTCCTTGTCGAGTTCAATCGGCTCGGCCTGCGGCAACCCATCCGGGCCGGGCCTTACCACCCAATCTTCGTCACCGGTCTTGAGCATCCAGGCATCGATCTCCCAGATGTTCTCCGGCTCGGATTGCGCGGTTGAATCGCTGTCCAGCTTGTCTTTCTCGCCTTCCGCATAGTTATCCGCTCCGGTGATACCGCTGGACGTAGCGTCTGTTTCCTCTTTGAGCTCTATCTTGAAGTTCAGATCCTCTTCGTCCAGAATGTCTCCGTAATGCTCTTTGATGTAAGGCTTTGAGCGTAGCTTTGCCTCGATAATATGCGTATCGGAGAGGTCTTTCTGGCGGGCGTTCCTGTCCCAATAGAAGTCCTCGGGCGGGGCTTCCTCAAAGAGGATTCTCCCGAAGGGACCTTTAGAGGGGTCGTGACGCACCTTGAGGAAGGAGATGCCGCCCACTTGCGTTTCCTCCACGCCGTCATAGGTAACGTCATTTCCCTCGTTTTTTGTCCATACCGTATCGTGCCCCCGCTTCAGCAGTTCCGCTATGTAGAGATCAGAACTGCCGATGGGAAAGAACTTGATCTCCGGCTTTTGATCCGTAACGATTGCAGCCTTGCCCTGCACGCCCTTGACGCATTTGTTTGTGACATTGGGCTCCTGCTTTTGCCGTCTAATCTCGTCAAGCTCCTCACCGGTCCACCAGGATTCCTTGTCGTTTTCGATAATGCCCCAGCACTTATCACGCCGGGTGAGCCATTCCGCGCGCTTGGTGTCCTCTTTGTAAATCTTGAGGTAGGAGTAGACTTCGAGGATCTTCGAAGCATCCTTGCCGGTGATAATCGCTTCCAGTTTTTTCAGGTCGATTTGTTCCATTACGTGCTCTTTTTCGGTGTTGCAAGATGCCCTAAATGGACATTCCCGCCCTTGATTCAAATACGGCGATATTTGCCTTCAGGCACCTTGAATTGTTCATTAGGTCCTGATATGGTTCTGATTTTCCCGCCTGCTTTGTTGCAGTTCTCAAATGCTTCAGGCATCTTTGTTGCCTCCCGGCACTACAAGATTCGGTTTCATCTCTTTGAGAAACAGCGGCATGAAATACTGACTGATCTTCATGCAGCTCGGCGATATTTTCTCAATCATAAGATCGCTCTGGCCATCGTCCACGAGGACTTTGGTATGAATCAAAAGCCAGTCAATATCTCGGTCCGTGAGGTCGTCTACGCGGTCTTTCGGCATCTTGCAGAAGATGTTACGGATGTACACGCCTACGGCATCCGGCACCGGCAACACCTGATAGCCTATCTCCCAGGGCGGAAATACTACGGTCTGCACCTCTCGAATATCCCGCTCCCTGTAGACGTTGCCGGCCAGTACCAGGGAGGGGAGCTTGCCCGGATTCTCTACCCGGTGTCTGACTTCCTTCAATGCTTCCAGGAAATCAGTATTGATTGTCAGCTTTTCTTTGTGCTTGCTTGCCATGTGCTCCTTTGTGCCAACAAAAAAGCCCTGATCTCCTTAGCTAAGATCAGAGCTCCTTGTTGGCTTTTGCCCCTACCGTGCGCCTTCGGAACGGGGCTAAACTATGTTAGTTACGTTCTTCTAGTAATCCCCCTTCTGCCATTTCTTAAGCCATCCCTTTGGCTCTTCCGGCACCTGCGCCGGTGGATCTCCCATAAAGTGACTGGCTTGGATGCTACAGCCTGCGCCGATAACGCAATCATCGAATTTGCCTTCTTCAGCGCCCAGCTTGCCGTTCTCATCTCTGATAAACGTAGAGCACTCGTCAATCAGGGTAGCGTCATACATGGTGCCTTTCATCTGCCTGAGCCATGTTTTGAGATCCCCGCATAATTCATGTTTGCTCTGATTTGTCTCAGACCAGCCTATCTCTTTGGTGGGAGGGCCTACTTTTGCCGGTATCATCTTGAAGTAAAGTATTGCATCGAGCTTTTCCAAGCGCTTGCACGTGGTAATCCCTGCCCCTGTCCTTTCGGGACATATCAGGGCGTTACCGTCCGCGTTCGCATAAAACTGTGATAGCCGGAAAAGTAGCGTTCCCCACTCGTATGCGTCTACCCTGTTCGAGCGCATCCGCGCTACTACCTCATCGAGCTGCCGGTCAATGACATAGGCCACACTGTAGGTTTCGCCCAGGCCTTCGGAAACATCTGAGCCGATGCAATAGCGATTCTCCCAAAACCGTCCGTCCCATCCGTCAACCAGGTGATAGGGATAGCGCCATATCTCCAGTATCCCCCGCTTATTCTCCACAAACTCTATTTCCTTGTGCTGGTTGACCTCAAGGCTGCCTCTATTGCCATCCATTGTAAACGTATGCCGAGCCAGCACCTTTCCAAAATAACTGCCAAGCATAGTGCTAATAGCTTCCTGTTCGGTAGCTGGATAGTGCTCACTAATCTCCTCATCGTCCATGCCTCCGTCCCGCTGTTCCTTGATGAACAAAGGGATCTTCTCTTTCTCATCCTCGTCATAGATGAGCTTGGTTGACCGTAACGGATGATCGGACCAGGGCATAAAGATTCTCTCAAAGTCATTGGTGCCATTCATGCTTCCTGAGTACATTTCCCGTGTCCAGAACCAGCCCGGGGCGGTCTTAATGCTGTTAGAGATAACGATAACTCGGCCTCTAGCTGAATCCACGCCGGGTTTCGATGCTGAATAA
>CAZJQZ010000101.1:0-8811 GCA_964548045.1 uncultured Dehalococcoidia bacterium
TGCCTGACCAACCCGTTACCATTATTGAACCATCCATCACCGATGATGACACCACCGAACTCATTAGAGCGCAAGATGGCTATGTTTCGGGTACGTACGCCTATGTTGCTAGTTATAGTGATGATGGAATCGAGATACTCGATATTTCAGATCCAGCCAATCCCACCCACGTGGGAGCCATCACCGATGATGGGACAACCGCGCTTAGCTGGGCGTATGGCATCTATATTTCAGGCAGATACGCGTATGTTGCCAGTGCCGGTGATTCCGGAGTGGAAATCCTGGATATTTCAGACCCGGCCAATCCTACCCACGTCGGTGCCATCACAGAATCTGAAAATCCTTCAACGTATGAACTCGATAGCGCTCACAGCATCTATGTCTCCGGCAAATATGCTTATGTGGCCAGCTACGCTGATGATGGGGTAGAAATCCTCGATATCTCAGACCCGGCCAACCCCGTCCACGTTGGGGCCATCACCGACAGCGGACCAACCGCGCTTGACGGAGCGCAATGCATTTTTGTCTCCGGCAAATACGCTTATGTTGCCAGTGCCGGTGTTGATGACGGAGTGGAAATCCTGGATATCGGCGGATTGGATGTGCCTGCTGCCAGCATCGGGGATATAGCCGCTTCGACGGTGGAAGTCAGCGAAAACGTGGATATCGCCAACGACCTGTATGTGGGCAATGGTTTGAACGTGGGGCCGGGTGGTATCAACAGTGCCGGACCCGTCAACATCACGGATGTGCTTTCTCTCACTCCGCGGTCCAGCGAGCCTTCGGGTAACCTGGGTGATCTGTATGTTGATGACAGTGGCAGTTTGTATCTCCATAACGGGATATCCTGGGAGCAGTTTCTCACAGTTCCCGGCTTCCAAATGGTCCCAATACCCGGTGGGACATTTTCAATGGGATGTACCGAAGTCAATGATGGTAAAACGCCTTGTCAAGATAATGCATTACCAGTTCATACTGTAACCGTCTCCCCCTTCACAATGGCCAAATACGAGGTGAATTGTAAGAATTGGATGGAAGTGAAGACCTGGGCCGAATCCAATGGGTATACATTCACCGGGCTATGGCAATGCGGCGGAGGTTATGGTGATGAAACGCATCCGATAACTCTTATCAGCTGGTACGACGCCGTCTTGTGGTGCAATGCCTTGAGCGAGAAGGACGGGCTGACTCCCTGCTATTACACCTCTGCGGCGAAAACAACGGTGCACCGTTCCGGGCAGGTAGACATCGAAACCGACTGGGTAGACTGGAATGCCGATGGCTACCGCCTGCCGACGGAGGCTGAGTGGGAATGTGCCTGCCGGGCGGATACCACCACCAAGTATCATTTTGGGGATGCCATCACCGGAAGCAATGCTAATTACTTCGGCAGTGGCGACCCCCTTTATGACGGGACTACCCCGGTGGGCTATTACCAGGTCAATCCGTGGGGGTTGTGTGATATGCATGGAAACGTGACTGAATGGTGCTGGGACCGGTGGGACGAAGACTATTACAGCAGCAGCCCGTCAACCGATCCGAGAGGCCCTTCCGGGGGAACTACCTACCGCGTCGTTCGTGGCGGCAGCTATGATGCCAATGAGTATTACGGCGAGGTACGGTCAGCATATCGCACTTGGGATTGCCCTGCATGCTTCCACGGTGACAGTGGCTTCCGGCCGGTTCGTTCCAACTAGTTTGATGCGTAGTTTAGCTGCAAAAGACCAAATGATTTTGCTTGTTTTAACCCTTTTTACTCAGAGCACCAAAGATAGTGAACACCAGCGAATGGAATGGAGAAGAATCATGAAGAAATGGATAGGAGCGGCACTGTCACTAGTAGTTATAGCGTGATTATCGCACTTGTGGTAATCCCGGCGTGGGCTACAGGGGGAAAAGCGGAGGTTCCCTGACCTGCCCCCTATTGTTGTACCAATCCCAATGTTAGAGCTGGGATGAAAGCTGGTCTGAAGGTCTCAGGGGCTGGGGGGCGGTAATGCAGGGAGATTTACACTCCCTCCAGCCTTCGCTTAAAACCTGTGCTTCAGGCAGTGCATCAAATTTCTCCCGACAAAACTCCCGACGAACTTATGAATACTTGGTGGACTTCCGAAGATGTTATGAGACTCTGGAGGAATTGCGTTTTGAACGTACACGAGTGGAATTGAATAATTAAGAGTCAGTTGCTCTGCCAGTTGAGCTAGCGGCCCACAGCTTCGAATTATACCTTGTTTGGGCCATTGTTGTCCAGAGCAACTCTCTTCCATTGGGAAATGAGCTTGGAGATGGTATCGATTTCCATTAGAGAAAGCTCAAATTGCTCAAACTCCATTATTTTGCTAAGATGAAAGGACGGCGGGGAGTGGCGCAGTCTGGTTAGCGCGCTGCCTTTGGGAGGCAGAGGCCGGAGGTTCGAATCCTCTCTCCCCGACCATTATCTTAAAGTAAAATGGCTCACCATCATATTCCACAGGGAACGATCACTTCTCCGCAAGGGTTTTCTGCCGGAGCAGTTTTTGCCGATATCAAAGCGTGGGCGGTAAAGCCCTTCGATCTTACTATTCTTCGTTCCGAAGTTCCCTGTATGATGGCAGGCATGTTTACCACCAACAGGATAAAAGCTGCCCCGGTGATTTTGTGCCAGGATCGGGTGGAGAGCGGTAAAGCTCAAGCGATTGTGGCCAACAGCGGTTGTGCCAATGCGTGTACTGCCCAACGAGGACTTGCGGATGCAGAACAAATGGCAACGCTCGTCGCTAGGAAAATTGGTGTAAGCGCTGAAGATATTCTGGTCGCCAGCACCGGTGTGATTGGTACTCACATGCCTATGGATCGGATCGAAAGTGGCATCAATCGCATCGAGCTTATGCCGGACGGCGGACACGATTTCGCCCAGGCTATCATGACCACCGATACCGTGCCCAAAGAGATAGCGGTTGAGTGTGAGATCGACGGGAAAACAGTGACTATCGGCGGAGTGGCCAAAGGTGCCGGGATGATTCATCCCGATATGGCTACTATGCTGTGTTTCCTGACAACCGATGCCGCGATTGACCTAGATTTCCTGCGTGAAGCTCTGCGCAAGTCAGTTGATCTCTCTTTGAATTTGATTTCCGTTGACGGCGATACCAGTACCAATGACAGTATTTTGCTACTGGCAAATGGGCTGGCAGGCAACGATACTTTACATAACAATGACGAGGCTGCGGATGTTTTCCAGTCAGCGCTCGATTATGTTTGCATATATCTGGCGAAAAGCATTGCTCGTGATGGGGAAGGTTCTACGAAGCTGATCGAGATGACAGTGGAAGGAGCGCGTTCTGTTGAGGATGCCCGGAATGCTGCCCGGACAGTGGTTAGTTCACCTCTGGTGAAAACTGCGGTTTATGGTAGCGATCCAAACTGGGGAAGAGTGGTAGCTGCGGTTGGAAGGAGTGGCGCTGAGGTGGTGGAATCAAAAATCGATCTTTACCTTGGTGAATTGTGTCTTATGCAGGCGGGTCGCCCACTGCCAATAGATAAATCAGAGGCAGAGGAATTGATGAAGTACGAGGAAGTTATTTTCCGTTTGAATTTGAATCTGGGGAATGGCGAAGCTACTGCCTGGGGCTGTGATTTTACGGAAGAATATATTGCTCTCAATGGGGATTACACTACATAATCTGGAGTACCGGATATGAAACCGATTGTTATCAAAATCGGGGGCAGCACGCTGGGCAACCACGATACCACACTGGAAGATTTAGTCACCCTTCAGAAGAGAGGTGTCTCAATAGTAGTTGTGCATGGGGGTGCTAACCGGGTCACCGAGTGGTTGAAGAGGCAGGGTTCGGATACGCGCTTCCTCGATGGCGTCCGGGTGACTGATGAACAATCACTTGAGATGGTAGCTGCAGTTCTGGGGGGGCTGGTGAATACAGAACTCGTGGCCGATATCAACTCGCTTGGCGGCGTTGCGGTGGGCATGACCGGGGTTGACGGCAATTTGCTTGAGTGCAGGATAACCAATCCGGAGATCGGTTATGCCGGCAAAGTCACCAGAGTAAATCTGGCAGCAATTAAAGCCCTGCTGGAAGCCGGATTGATGCCTCTGACTGCTCCTCCCGGTGCAAAAGCTCCTGATGAACCGACGGATATTTCCTACATAAATATTAATGGCGATGAAATCGCCGGGAAACTTGCTGAAGCTCTTGATGCGGAAAGACTCCTCTTTCTCACCGATGTCGAAGGCATTCGGGATGGGGATGGAAATCTGCTGGCGCAACTTTCAGCGGATGAGGTGAAATCGCTCATGGCTTCCGGGGTAATCAGCAAGGGAATGATTCCCAAGTCCGAAGCTGCTCTTGTTGCTTTGCAGAAGGCTTCCCGGGTGCAGATCATCGATGGGCGCATGCCACATGCATTGATTGAGGCTATCGATGGGAAAGCCGGCGGGACGGTTATCAGTTAAGCTTCCTAAATTGTCGTAAAGGCAGATTTATAAATCCGATCCTAATCGGATTTCTTTTTTCCTCTTCCGGCGATCCGGGCTAGAAGGATGCCCACCTCATATAGAACAATTAGAGGGGCCGCTACGAGTGTCTGGTTGATGGGATCGAATGTGGGCGTGATGGCGGCTGCAACGAGGAATGCCAGCACAATGGCCCACCTGCGAAACCGGCTCAGCTTTTCGACAGATAGTATTCCTATCCTGGTCAAAAAATAGATGACGATAGGCAGTTCAAAACACAGTCCAATGGCAAACAGCATCCGGGTTATCATGGTGATATAATTGCTGATTCGCCATTCGACAGTGGC
Source organism: uncultured Dehalococcoidia bacterium (assembly GCA_964548045.1). Taxonomy (GTDB): domain Bacteria; phylum Chloroflexota; class Dehalococcoidia; order SZUA-161; family SpSt-899; genus JBGLNL01. Next base: position 4,798 of record CAZJQZ010000101.1, read on the forward strand.
CACCCCGCTGCCGAAATCGAACAGGAAATTGACCGCCGGTGGCAGCAGGATAAAATAGGCAAAGACCACTCCGCCAGCGAAAGCAATCAAGCTGACCGGAAGCAAAGAGTAAAGGTATCGTCTTTCCTTTTTGGTGAGAGCAGGGCGAAGAAACATCACCCCTTCGTAGATGATCACTGGCAACGCTAGGGCGGTACCGCATATAAACGAGAGTTTGAAATAGGTGCCGAGCATCTCGGTGGGTTCTATTGCCTGAAGTTCAACATTTGACGAAACCGATTTCATAACATCGATAATCTGTTCCGCAAAGACAAACGAAACGCCAGCCCCGATGGCTACCGTTATGGCTGACCACATCAGACGTTTGCGCAACTCGTCCATGTGGCTCAGGAAGGTTATTTTTTCGTCCTTAGTCATCCAGCTTCAGGTCTTCCCGGATACTATCACCAGCAGCCTTTATTTCATCTGTCAGGCTCTTGCCATCCGAGCTAACTTCATCTTCGATCTCGCTTGTCTCTCGTTCCACTTCCTCGGTAATAGTGCGGGTCAGGTCAGTGGTTGCCATCTTGAAACGGCGCATCATGTCCCCCATTTTGCGAGCCAGCTCCGGCAGACGTCTGGGGCCGACCACCAGCATCGCAATTACGAGGACCAAGAGTATTTCAAAGAAGCCGATACCTATGAAATCCATACTATCTTCTCTCTGGGGGGTGAATGGGAAACTGATCGGCTGGCATTAACTGTTTCATTTGAATGACCGATCCAAAAGATGGGAATTTGGAAGGAAATGTATTTGGCTTAATCCGGTTTATCGTCCTGCTTTTGATCCTGTTCTTTCGGCTGATCCAGTTCCTTGGTTTCACCTATTTCGCCGGATTTGCCCTTGCGAAACTCGCGTATTCCTTTCCCCAGAGCGCCTCCAACTTGTGGCAGTTTCCCTACCCCAAAAACGATGAGGACAATTACTATAATTACGGCAGCTTCAGGAGCCCCAAAAGTGCTGAACATGCTGATAACAGCAGCCCCCGGAGCATCAAAAATGTGAACCATTCGCCCTCCTTTTTCCCTGTGTGGCTCTGCGGCTGTGCTTGCCAGAATTAGAGCACGCACTCAAAGTTATCATTTGCATCTATTCTAATGGCTTTCTTGGCCGGAAGCAAACAAGCGCGTTTTCCCCTGACCGATTCCTTATGTGATATAATCTATTTCGCCCCGATTTCCATTGGTGGAGGTAATGGTTCTGGAAACTACCGAAATCGCCCGAAAAATAATGGATGCTGCTTTAAACCGGCATGCCTCCGATATTCTGCTGCTGGATGTCCGGGATGCCTGTAATTTTACAGATTATTTTGTCCTTTGCAACGGCGAGAGCGAAAGGCAATTAAAAGCCATTTGCGATGAAATTGACGAAGTGCTGTCCGTGGAAAAAATCTCCCCTCGCCGACACCAGGGGAGAGTGGATTCCGGATGGATAATCCTCGATCTGGGCGATATCGTTGTCCACATTTTTACTCCGGAGCAGCGAGAATATTATGCGCTTGAAGAGATGTGGAGCAATGCAACCACAGTGGTCAAAATTCTATAATCCAGCGCTCCACATCCCGATCCCAGGATATCACTTCCTCCGGGGAGAAGAACAATCCGATCTCCGTTTCGGCATTCTCCAGTGAATCAGATCCGTGAACCAGGTTCCGCCCGATCTCCAGTCCGAAGTCACCCCTGATGGTTCCCATTCCTGCCTCGGCAGGTTTTGTTGCCCCGATGGTATTACGGGCTATTTCCACGGCACCGGGCCCTTCGAACACAGCTGCAATGATCGGTGAAGAAGTGATGTAATCAACCAGAGGCTGGAAGAAAGGTTTGCCCTCGTGGATTGCATAATGAGTTTTTGCCAGCGTTTCATTCATGTGAATCAATTTCATCCCCACAATCTTGAGCCCTCGCCTTTCCAGCCGGGTGATGACCTCTCCTGCAAGTCCTCTTTGCATTGCATCAGGTTTTACTAAAATGAGTGTTTTTTCCATTTTTGACTCCCTTGAATCTTGGTTAATCAGTGTTAGTATAGCATCTTTTGCTAATGATCTGCTTGGATTTATAGAGTGCCTCGCCCAATTGAATCGCTCCTCTGCAAGTGGACTGGGCATCAAATTCTGTTCCGTTTGCTTTTATGAGTGATACCCCCCAATTATTATGGGAAAAACCACCACAAAGTTACGGGTCTGCCCTGTTTACGGTTGTAATTATCTTCGATAATCTTTTTCCAGTGGACAATAAGCCAAGATTCGATAATTATAGCTGAATTTATAGGATTAGGTTAATGGTTGAATTTAATATAGAAAAGACGGTGCTGGTTGTTGATGACGAGCCGGCATTGCGTAGCGCCGTATGCGAATATTTAATTAGCGAAGGTTACGATGCTGTCGAATCACCTAGTGGCACTGATGCGATAGGCAAAATCGTTCAGGTAGATTTTAACGCTGTTATAACGGATATCCGCATGCCGGAGATGTCCGGACTCGATTTGATTCACGTATTGGGAAAATTGTGCGAAGACACCATAATAATTTTGCTCACTGCTGTTCCCGATCCGGATGCCAATTTGGCAGCGCTCGCGAAGGAAGCAGGCGTTTTTGCCTATTTGAACAAACCGTGCAAATTGAAAATCATAAAGGAAACCCTTGAGCGGGCGTTCGCTGAAAAAGAAGCTTCCAAATGTGAACATCAGACAGAGGAGGGACAAGGCCATCAGGAAGCGGAGGTTAATTCCGAACAGGAACAGTCGCAGACTATCGAAGATGCCACAGAACATGTAAGCGATTCTGATATTGCAGCCACGATGCAGGATACAACACTTCCGACTGAACCGCGATTCGGAGGCGATAGCTATTTCCTGGCAGAAATAGAAGCTATCATCAGTGATACGAATCAGATACCTTTGCAAGATGAGGACAAAGTTGATCTTTCGATAGAGTTGTATTCACATCGTTTTGGTGATCTGCATTTGAATAGTAAGAGATCGATCAAAGAGGAAATCGAGGATGTGCTCTTGAACCCAAAAGTGGACATTCGTCAGTTGTCGCCGCGTGAGTATGTCGATCTTTCGAGAGAAGGATTTCACAAACGAGGCTGGGTGAATTGGCCTGTATCTGCCGGGAAAGATGGCGAGCAAATCGCGCTGGTTGATTTCTACAAAGATGGCATTGGCCTCAAATTTGGTATACAGTCGCCTGCCATTCGGATGGATATGTTCAATTTGCAGAAAGCCTGCTGTTCTGATGATGTCAAGATAGATATGTGTGTCTTCATCATTCAAACCGGCAACTCGCAGAAGTACCTGAAAAGGAAAACCGGCAAAGCGTGGAGTGGGGCCGCCTATGGCGAAGCGGTCAGAATCCTGAAATCGGTCCAAAGGCAGATTGATGTGCCAATTTGCATACTGGGGCTGGACGTTAGCGGGTCGGTTGATAAGTACGAAATTGAACTGGCCAGTTATGCACGCAATGTAGCGCCGGTACCAGCGGGAGAAGGTTCTGCAGATACCGAACTAATCCTGGGTGAGATGTCGGCCATTCAGATTAAGGAATGTGTGTTTAATTTTCTGGAGAAAAAATATAGTAGATTGATTGATCGTAATGTTCGGGTTAAAGGTAAGGGGAAGGTTCTGGGCCTTGATGGTTTGATGCGACTTAGTACAGATGTGATTCTGGAAATCGAAATGAGCAGATCTCAAGGGTCATCTAATTTAAAGTCCCTTTCGTGTATAGGCGATGACCTTGCCAGTCAACTGGTTGATTACGGGAAGATCACAGGCCGCAGAGCGGTAATGCGATTCATATTGCTGGGTGAGTTCCCTCCCGGTTTCTTGAGAGATTTAACATGGCGAATAGAGAGTTTACGTGAAAATGACGGCGTGTGGATTGACTATGAAGTAATGACTTTCGAAAATATTGGTATTCGTGTGCATGATGGGTTGAAACGTATTTACATGGAGGAGTGAATTTTGGCAGGGGAACG
>CAZJQZ010000102.1:0-8499 GCA_964548045.1 uncultured Dehalococcoidia bacterium
AGGCAATTTCATCACTGGGGGAACTTCCGCAATCGCGACCGGAAGTGATGGCGAATGGCGCTATCATCGGGCGGGTGATTCATATCGATCGATTCGGTAATTTGATCACCAATGTAAAGCAAAGTGATCTTCCGGCTGATGGAATCATCATCGAGGTGAAAGGATATTCTATCAATGGATTGAACGCTTCCTATGCTGATGGCGGAGAGAGGCTGGCTCTCATCGGGAGTGATGGGAATCTGGAGATCGGGGTCCGCAACGGGAACGCCGCCGATTTGCTGAAAATCGAGTGTGGAGATGTCGTAAAAATCGACTCAACTAGCCTAAACACTTGATATTTGGATCATTTACTGGTATGCTGTGTAGCAAAAGTTAACTGATTACCGAGTTGGAGGATAAATGGCCAGTGCTAAAGTTTGGTTAGCGGAGACTAGACCGCAGTTTTTATTGCTAACCCCGGTATGCGTTTTCGCCGGGATAGCAGCTTCTTTATACGATGATGTGTCATTTCATGGCCTTTATTTCGCGCTGGCATTGATAGGTGGGCTGTGTGCTCATATAACTGTCAACGTGCTGAACGATTATTTTGATTATAAAAGCGGAGTGGACTTGAAAACCGTGCGGACTCCTTTCAGCGGCGGCAGCGGGATTTTGCCTTCGGCGGCGATGAAGCCTGGAGAGGTAATGGCCTTGGGACTTGGAAGCCTGGCAGTGGTTATCGGTATCGGTATTTATTTCATTACCGTCTATGAATTGGCTGTACTCCCCATCGGAATAGCGGGAGTTATTTTCGCTTCGCTCTATACTCCATTAATCATGAAGCTGCCCGCAACTAGCGAAGTAGCTGCCGGTGGCGGGTTTGCGCTTATTACTCTGGGGACATATTTCACACAGTCGGGCACGTATAGCGCCGCCTCAGCCGTGGTGACCTTGGTGACTTTCCTGCTGGTGGCGAACTTGTTGTTGATAAACGAGATCCCGGATGCAGAGGCGGATCGGATCGGGGGAAGGAAACACCTGCCGATAAGTTTTGGCACCGGGGCAGCCGCTAAAATCTATAGTGTGGTTGTAGTGCTGGCGTATGCGGTAATAGTGGTGGGAGTAATCATTGATGTCCTCCCCGTGCTGGCATTGCTGGGGCTTTTAACGTTGCCGTTTGGCCTGAAGGCGATGATGGGTAGCCTGCGCAATCACAATGATATTGAGAGACTGATCCCGTCTCTGGGGGCGAATATCCTGATGGTTCTGGTAACGCCTCTGCTGATGTCGGTGGGAATAGTGATAGGCACCTACGCTTTATGAAAATGTAGGTAGAGGGAGTTATTGATATGCCGTATGTCTTTTTGATAGTAGTCATAGCGATGTTCGTGATTTTCTATTTTTTCATTATCAGGCCGCAGCGCAGGCGGCAGAGCGAGCATCAGAGGCTGGTGGAAGCATTGCAGAGCGGTGATAAGGTTATCACTATCGGCGGTATTTGTGGAGAAATAGAATCCGTGGATGAGTACGATGTTATCCTGAGAGTGGAAGATGGAAGCAGGTTGAGGTTCCTCAAAAGCAGCATAATGGGCAAACAACAGATAGAGGAACCCCGGCTGGAAGAATAAAACCCGGATAGCCTCTGCCGGCATTTTTGGCAGAGGGATCTGGAGGTAGAGATTTGTTATCTGCGAAAAGAAAAAGGCGCATAAGAGTCCGAGTGAGGAGATTTTTAAACTTCATGCGGGAAGTGGTCAATGAGTACCTGACCGATAACTGCCCGCATCTGTCTGCCTCTATAGCTTTTATACCTTCTTCTCTCTTTTCCCCTTGACCCTGGCCGCAATCTCCATACTGGGTTTCATGACCAACGATGCTGATGTGGAGAATGAAGTAATCGAGACGGTGACCGATTTTCTACCCGTTGAGAGTGATTTCATTGCCTCTACGATTAATGGGGTCAACGACACATGGGAGGCTACCGGTATCGTAGCTATTATAGGTTTGTTGTGGGGCGGCTCCTCCGTTTTTAATGCCATCCGAAAGTCGCTTAATGCTGCCTGGGGAATCAAGAGGCCGCGCGCTTTCGTGGTGGATAGATTCGTGGAAATATGCATGATGATCGGCCTGGGCGTATTGCTGCTGGCATCTTTTGGTGCTACCGCGGTATTAAGTATCTTCAGAAAGTATAGTATAAGCGCCACGGATGTGGCCTTTTTCAGGGGCGATTTGTTCTGGAATGCGATGCTGATCCTGGCCACAATTGCCATGGCATTTGTGACCTTCGTGCTTCTATATAAACTCATTCCAAACACCAGGGTTCGCTGGCGGGATGTCTGGGCTGGGGCGTTGCTGGCGGCGGTGGGATTTGAGGGTGCCAAGCAGGTTTTCGTCTGGTACGCCACCACCCACTCTTCCTACAATGTGGTCTATGGAACTGTCAGCAATGTTATAGCGGTGATGGTGTACCTGTACATTTCGGCGGTGGTTATGCTTTTCTGCGGCAAGCTAACCGCAGTATATTCAAGATCGCGAATGCCTCAAGAGATGATCGAAGAAGAGACCTCCGATACAGTAACGTATCTGGGTCCGCTCCAGGCCCCGGTGGAGAACATGCTCTTGAAAGGGAAACAGGTACTTGGTGATGTTGTCCCCTCCTTCAGTTCTGTATCGTGGTTAGGTTCTGGTGGGGTTGCCAGACGGGATGCCAGAAGAAAAAGGGCCGAGAGAACACGCCATGGGCGATCCAAAAGAAAGCAGTAATGCCGGGCTGCGAAGTCCTGTATTCTATATACTGTTGTTGGTGTTAATTGTTCCCATTTTGATCTCGTGTGGGGATTCCTCGGAGGAAGATACAACAACTGACCAGCCTCCGATTTCAGATACGATTGCAACCGTTGCTCCTCCTGTTTATTCATTCCCGCTTACAACCGGGTCATGCTCGGCAATAGCCATCTCAAATGCCTTTGCGGATATTGTGGAACTTGTGGAACCGGCGGTCGTCTTTATTTCAGCCGAAGTAGTTACCGAGAGTTTCTTCTTCGGGAAAACCGTGCAGGAAGCATCGGGCTCGGGGGTGATCGTCAGCCCTGATGGTTACATCCTGACCAACAACCACGTAGTCGAAGGTGCCAGCAGTTTAGAAGTGACTTTGCCCCACGTTGCCCATGCGTATGAGGCGGAAATTATTGGGATCGATCCATTAACCGATCTGGCGGTGATAAAAATCGAAGGCGAAAACTTGCCCACGGTTCCGTTTGGCAATTCTTCGGCGTTGCGGCCGGGGAATCTCGTAATAGCGATGGGGTATCCCCTGGCGCTGGATCAGGGCGCTACGATAACTCAGGGAGTGGTCAGCAATATAGAGCGCTCCTTCACAGTTGGGGATTCCACCTATTATGATGTTATTCAAACCGATGCGGCCATCAATCGCGGAAACAGCGGCGGCCCGCTTGTTGATCTCACCGGCAGTATTGTCGGAATCAATTCGGTTCTCTTTGGCGGGGCGCAAAATATCGGGTTTGCTGTGAGCACCAATACCGCTTATCCTGTTTACGAGGCGCTAATTGGGGATGAGCATCGGGTGATACGTCCCTGGCTGGGAGTGGTTTTAGCGGATGTTACTCCTGATCTGGCGGATGAAGCGGATCTCTCGCGCCAATCAGGTGTGGTGATCACCAGTGTGGTGAAGGGTAGCCCGGCGGATAAAGTCGGCCTCGAAGTCCGAGATGTGGTTACTCGTTTCGAAGGAGAGGAAATGACTACCGCCAGCCAGTTGATCCGGGAATTGTGGCGCTATCAGCTTGATGATGAGGTTATCATTACATTCTGGCGGGATGGCGAGGAGGAGGAAGTTGTGATTAAATTGAGTGTAGAGCGTCCCGAGTAACTTTCGTTTACCGCTTCACTCCAAGGCTGATCTCTTTACCTTCCAGCCTATGATCTTCTGTGTATGCCCCGTCTGGTGCTGCACCTTCGACCAGCTCTTTTGATAGTGTTTCCTGTTTGATGTAATCGGTGAATTTTGCGATCACCTGTCGGATGCTTTCTTCGCCCTGATAATATGTTGTGATGTAGTCGGCGATGTCGAATTCGGCGGAACGGCGCATGGTTTGTAGCCGATGGACTATCTCGCGCGCCATTCCTTCTTCGGCCAATTCGGTGGAAACCTCGGTGGATATGCCTACAACATATCCGCTTTCATCTGCAATAGAGTAGTCTGACTTGGGCACGGTCGAGATGAGCACCTCATCCGGGAGGAGTTTGAATCCAGCTACTGAAAGCTCTCCACCTTCTTTTACGGTGTTTGCTGTAATCTGCGGATCGAGCTCTGCCAGCCCTGCCTTTATCTTGCCGAGGTCCTTGCCGTATTTCGGGCCGAGCAGGGTCAGGTTTGGTTTGATTTCAAATTCAACCAGCTCGCTTTCGTCAGTAGTGACGATGACTTCCTTGACATTCAACTCTTCAATTATCTGATGCTCCAGCCGTTTGATTCCTTCGCTTTCCGATTTTGCCCTGACTTTGATCACAGTCTTTGCAAGTGGCTGGCGAACTTTGAGGCCGGCTTTGCTTCGGGCAGAACGGCCCAGGCTGGTCACTTTCATCACCAGTTGTGTTTCGGTGGATAGTTTTTCATCGATTCTGTCCCGGTCGGCAACGGGGAAATCTGCCAGATGCACGCTTTGCGGCGCACCTGGGTAAATAGAGTATACGAGGTTACCATAGATTTCATCAGCGATAAATGGAGTTATCGGAGCCAGGAGCCTGGCCACGATGGTCAGGCATTCGTAAAGCGCGGCGTGCGCCGAGAGTTTATCGGTATCATTTTCGCTCTTCCAGAAGCGGCGTCGGCTTCTGCGGATGTACCAGTTGGAAAGATCATCAACGAACCGTTCGATCTTCCTGCCTGCACCCGTAGCATCGTAGTTATCGAGAGCGCTGGTGACTTCATCGACCAACTGGTTGAGTTCGGAAAGAATCCATCGGTCGAGTTCAGGCCTGTCCTGCAAATCGGTTGCCTGGCGCGGATCGAATCCGTCGATGTTGGCATACGTGACGAAAAACGAATAGGTATTCCAGAGCGTGAGCAGGAAGCGGCGCAGTCCTTCCATAACCAGTTCTGTGGAAAAGCGGCGCACGTTGCCCGGTGGAGAGGAAGTGAGTAGATACCACCTCAGGGCGTCTGCTCCGTATTGATTGATTACCTGCCAGGGCTCGACGACATTGCCCTTCGACTTGCTCATCTTCTCGCCTTCGGCATCGAGAATGTGGCCCAGGCAGATCACGTTTTTAAAGCTGGGCTGATCGAACAGGATCACCGAAAGCGCATGCAGGCTGTAAAACCAGCCGCGCGTCTGATCGACCGCTTCGCAAATGTAATCGGCCGGGAAACGACCATCGGAAATGAGATTTTCGTTTTCAAAAGGATAGTGCATCTGTGCGAAGGGCATTGCTCCGGAATCGAACCAGCAGTCGATTACCTCCGGCACACGATGCATGGTTTTGCCGCAATCGCAGGTGAATGTGATTTCGTCCATATAGGGTCTGTGAAAATCCGGTTCTCCCTCGATCCCGGTGACATTCGGTTTGGACTTTAATTCATCGAAACTGCCAATGCAGTCGAATTTGCCGCAAGCCTCGCATTGCCAGACCGGAAGCGGCGTACCCCAGTATCGTTCGCGAGAAAAAGCCCAGTCGATATTGTTTTGCAGCCAGTCGCCAAACCGCCCCCGTTTAATGTGCTCCGGGTACCAGTTTAGCTGCTCGTTGTACTTAATTAACTCGTCTTTTTTGGCGGTGGTTTTGATATACCACGAAGGCTTGGCGTAGTAAACCAGCGGGGTGGCGCAGCGCCAGCAGAAGGGGTAGGTATGGCGGATGGTCTCTTTGTGATGCAGGAGCCCGCGTGATTTCAGATTGTCCAGAATTAAAGGATCGGCTTCTTTGATGAACTTGCCTGCCCATGGTTTATCGACTGGCATCATATTTCCATCCAGATCAACGGTGTGAACGATGGGCAAGTTTTCTTTTTGGCCGATATCATAATCTTCCTGCCCGTAGGCAGGGGCGATGTGCACGATACCGGTGCCGTCTTCCATCGATACGAAGTCTGCCGGAATCACCCGATTGTACTGGCGCAGCTCTCCTCCGCCGACTATGAAATCAGGTTTCGGTTCGAAGAGCCGTTCATAGTTTATGCCAACCAGTTCTTCTCCGGGAAACTCCTTGATTATTTCCCATTTATCATTACCCACTGCTTGATCGAGGAGCGCTTTGGCCAGAACGAGCCTTTCGGACTCTCCTTCCGGTGAGGTGGATTGTACCAGCGTGTATGTTTCCTCGGGATTGATTGCCAGGGCCATGTTGGCAGTCAGCGTCCAGGGAGTAGTGGTCCAGGCCAGAAAGTGGGTTGGATGGTCGGAATTGCCAACCGGCAGTTCCGATGTAATTTTGAACCGGATGAAAATGGAGGGATCGGGTGTATCATCTCTATAGCCTAACGCTACTTCGTGTGAACTCAGGGAAGTGCCGCAGCGGGGGCAATGGGGGGTCACCCGATATCCTTTGTAGACTAACCCTTTATCCCACAACTGCTTGATGAGCCACCAGCAGGATTCGATAAAGGTATTGTTGTAGGTAATGTAGGGATGGTCCAGATCGACCCAGAAGCCGACTCGTTCCGTCAGCCGGTTCCACTCGCCGATATTGGAGGTAGCGCTCTGGCGGCATTTTTCGTTGAACTTTCCGATCCCATAGTCTTCGATTTCCTTTTTTGAAGAAAAACCAAGTTCATTTTCGATCCCCAGTTCCACTGGCAATCCGTGGGTATCCCATCCGGCAATGCGGGGTGTGTGGTAGCCCTGCATGGATTTGTATCGGGGAAAAACATCTTTGAACACGCGCGAGAGCACATGATGTATTCCGGGGCTGGCGTTGACCGTTGGGGGCCCTTCGTAAAGCGTGTACAGCGGGCCGCCTTGGCGATGCTCAATGCTCTTTTCAAAGATGCGTTCATCTTTCCAAAACTGTAGAATTTGCTCTTCAGTCTGGCGGAAACTCGGTTTGCTTTCAACAGGACGGAACATGTGAAAAGACTCAAGCTACTATTTTTTTAGTGAAACAACTACCTTGCGTCGCTCACCGTAGCCCACACTCCCGGTGATGACCCCCGCTTCTTCCCTGAGAGTAAGGTGCACTATCCGCCGTTCCCAGGCTCCCATTGGTTCCATAGTGATGGAACGCTGGTTGGTTCTGACCAGATCGGCTATCCGCAGGGCCATGTTTTCCAGTTCTTCCCTCCGCCGTTTTCGGTAATCAGCCACATCCACCATTACCTTGACGCCGCTCTTAAGTTTACGACTGGAAAGAAAGTTCACCATGTACTGCAGCGCCGACAGGGCCTGACCTCTTCGCCCGATCAGTATCCCGGGATTATCGTTAGCGATCGCCAGAGTGGCAGGCATTTTGGCTTCCTCGTCGGAAGGTATAATTTCAATGCTGCCCTCTATTTCCATAAGTGAAAGTAGTTGTTCCAGTATTTCCCGTGCGGTGTCGGTGGCCGTTTCTGGATCAACTGTTGTGGAGGTATCCGATCCGGGCGTTTGTGAAGATTCAAGAGGGGTGACCTTTACTATTGCATCTTCTCCACCCATTCCCCAGATACTCCGCTTTCCCTCTTGCAATACCTCAATCGTGACCTCGGAGCGAGTTAGTCCCAGTTGATCCAGTGCTACTTCGATAGCTTCATCGACGTTTTTTGCGCCTATTTCTAGAGCTTCCATATTTTCTACCTCTACTTTTCTGTATAGCTTCGTTGCTTTTTTTAGCAGAAGACTCGATTTCCTTGACTGTTTTGTCTTCGGGTGGAGTCCATGTTTTTTCCGGTTCGGTTGTCGGCGCGGCAGCTTGCGCGGCCTGTGCAGGTTGAAATCTCCCTGGAATAAACCTTTTGAATGTATCCTCTACACCGCCCCAGTTGCCTGTTATGAAACGCTGCACGACCATTCGGAAAATGTTCATGACCACTATGTAAAGAGCCAGCCCGCTGGGGAAACTCAGGAAGATGAATCCTAGGAACAGAGGCATCATCCATTGCATCATTTGTTGCATCTGCTGTTGTTTGGGATCGGTTGAAGCGGTAGTGGACATCTTCTGGGAAATCCACATACTGGCCATGATTAGTATAACCATGAAGAAATTTGGCTGGCTCAGGTCCAGTCCGAGGAAAATGCTTTCCGGAGGAACGGCTTCCTGCACGAAGCCCCAATCATAAATGTGTTTTGATAATCCGATCAGTCGATCCGGTGTGGTTGGCAGTGCTTGAATAATCCCCTGATACAGCGCAATAATTATGGGCATCTGAATTATCAATGGCAGGGCGCAACCTATTGGGTTGACTCCCTCCTCTTTGTAGAGCTTCATTATTTCCTGCTGCTGCTTTTGCTTATCCTTGCTGTGTTTTTTTGAATTTTCTGCATTTTGGGCTTCAGCATCTGCATTTTTTTCATTGAGCGGGTTTGG
>CAZJQZ010000103.1:0-8464 GCA_964548045.1 uncultured Dehalococcoidia bacterium
TGGTGAAAGTGGCATCGGTTCTAATACCGGCCTGTGCCCCGGTAAGACTGATCGCCTTGTGCTCCATTGTCCGAAGGGCCATAGTCAGCAGGGTGGAAGTCACAATTTCACCGGTGGAAAGTAACGAATCAAGTTCGCGCTTGTGAGGATTATCAGAAATCTCTTGGGCCAGCGCGATGAGCTGATCGGTGGTCTTGCCCATCGCCGATACCACGGTAACTACCTGATTCCCCTGCTCCTTTGTCAGGGATACTCTTCGGGCCACATTCCTGATTTTTTCAGCGTCAGCAACCGAACTGCCGCCATATTTCTGAACTACTATCGCCATGTTTTGCTCTGCTATTGAGGTTTACCAGCACAGTATAGCACCCGCTACCGGGAGGTTCAATGCTCATTGCAAAACAAATTGACATCCCCTTATTAGACTGATAGATTTGATATAAGATATTTTTCAATGAAGCCATCAATAAAGGAGTTGAAAGTATGAAAAAGATAACCCCCCTGTTTGTGGTAATTCTATTTGTTTCTTTGCTGTTCGGATGTGGCGGTGATGATGATGCGAACGATGGGTCGTTTACTCCAATCAAACTTGTGCCGCAGCAGGCAAACATCATGGCTTTTGCGGATCTGGCCCGAATATTCGATGAGATAGATATTGCCGGATTCTACGAAGAATTCCCCAAAGAGCCGGATGATCCCCAGACATTTAACGAGGCGTTGGATATGCTGGGGATTGAGGAGCTTGATAAAGCGGTTCTCTTTGGCGATATCTCTGACCTGGCGGGATCGGATGATCTGATGGGAGGCGATGCCGGTTATTTCGGGTTCATCCTGATGGGAGCTTTCAATGAAAATCAGCTCATCGATACCATCGAATCGGAAAGTGAAGCGGAAATCACTACGACCGATTACAAAGGCTACACTATATACACCGATGATTCTGAAGATATGTCAATTGCTTTTCTGGGCGAAAGCATAATGGTGATCAGCACGGCGGAGCCGGTCAGGGATGTCATAGAAATCAGGGAAGGCGATCAATCGGCGGTCAAAGGGGAGATACTGCGAACCTATAACGATCTTGGATCAGGGCTTTTTAAACTGGCGATGATAATGCCTGAGGAACTGCTGGAATCTATGGAAGAGGATATGGATGGAGACGATGCAATGGGAATCAACCCGATGGCCATAGTTGAGGATCTAAAGACCGTTGGTCTGGTGGTTGATAAGCGCGGGGATTCCGTTCCCATCGATGTCCGGATTTGCTTTGCTGATGAGGAAGCGGCGGAGAACATGAAGGGAATGCTCGCCTTCATGATGGGGATGATGGATTTCGATGAGATGGATGTGCCCGAAGAGGGTGAGGCTGTGACGGACCTTTTGAAAGGCTTGGAAATTGATCTTGATGGTTCGTGTATTGAGATAGGTTTGGGGATCACCTCTGAAATGATCGAAGATATGGCCGAAAGCTTCACGGAGAGTTTTGAAGATTTCGGTTTTGGAGATTCTTTGGAAATCGAACCAGAAATCCCTTTTAAGATACCAAAGCAATGAAGTAACTCTGAATTGAGAGGGCGGAATTTAATTACCGCCCTCTTTTAATTTCCACAGAGTTCCTGATAGTTACAGTACGCGCAAAGCTTGTGCTGATGCATCGGGAAGGCATCTTTTGGTTTGGGAATATTTTCCGCTACGTTCTCGCAATATGCATACATTTCCTGGGTTTGTGCTCCAATTTGCCCGGCAAAGTCGTCAAGCTCACTCTGCGTAAAGCTGTGCTCCATTTCCTCATAAGCGCCACCCAGATAAACCACAACCGGCTTGACCCTCTCTGCCGCAGCTTGAAAAATATCTTGCGCATAGACCACGTACCCGGTCATTTGCTTGCGGTGCTTTTCCCGATCGATCTTGCCGGTTTTCCAGTCGAGAACATATAAATCCCCTTCGGGCGCGGGAAAGAGGAAATCAACCTTGCAGTAAGCCTTCATCCCGTCGATTCGAACCTCCCCGAAATCGTTGGGCTCAATAATCCATTCGTTTCGGCGATGAACCCCATCTTCAGTCAGCCACCGATACCAGGGACTGGCGAAGAAATTTTTCAGGCAGGTTCCCACCCGATCCTTGAGATCATCGGGGTCAATTTTGCTCTGCTGTCCATAATAAATCTCAAGGAAGGTTTTATTCTGGATCGCCCGGTCTACCTGATAATCCGCATAATTGAGAACATCCGGGATATCCTGCGGAGTTTGTTTGCGAAGCCGGTGCAGTTGCGTTGCGATGGTATCATGTACCAGATTGCCGATCTCCAGATGCGTGGTGGTGAGGACTTTCAAGAAGTTCAGTTTTTGCGGGGGAATTTCCTTATCGAATTTCTTGGCGTAGTAATCGTACCAGTACTGGCGCTTGCACATGCCGAACTTATCGTACCGGCTGACCGACCAGCCTAGAATGGGGGTGAAGGGGTATTTTCTTTGCATGGGATTTCTCCTCACATGCTGGGAGCAAAATCAATGATTTCAAGCTGGAGCGATTCATGCCCGCGCCATCTGTTCAGTTTTAAATTATAGACGATATCGATCAAAGGGGGATTATCGCTGTTCAGATGATTGAGCCCAAATCCGATGGCATCCCAGGCTATTCCCCGATCACCCAGCTTGAGCTTAAGATGATCGCCATCGTTGCCGACCGGCCGGGACTCCAGAACCCTTACCTCTCGACTGAGAAAGACAGGGGCGGCATTATCTTTCCCGCAGGGCTCAAGTCGTTTGACCAGGTTCAGGGCTCCCTGACGCATGGAAGTGAGTTGTATTTCGGCATCAACTGTCACTGTCGGCTGAAGATCAATGCCGGCGAGTTTATCACCTGCAATTGCCAGCATTTTCTGCTTGAAAGAATCGATATTATTGTTGGGCATTCCGAACCCCGCTGCCTGCGCATGTCCGCCATAGCGCAAGAACAAATCGGAACACTCCCGGAACGCATCTATCATATTGAATTCCGGAATACTGCGGGCGCTGCCGTTGCCCTCTTCATCCCCCAATTCAATTATGATCGCCGGTCGATAATATCTGTCGGTCAGCTTGCCCGCCACTACTCCGTTCACTCCGGCATGGAATTCCCCATCCGCTACGATGAGAATCGGCAAGCTGGAATCAACCTGCCCGAGTTTCTCTTCCGCCAGAGCCGTATATTCGCGGGTCAAATTCTGGCGTTCGACATTGCGCGTATCAAGCAGATCGGCCAATTGACGGGCTTCTTTGGGGGAATCGGTGACCAGAATATCATAGCTTACCGCGGCATGATCCAGTCTGCCGGCAGCGTTGAGCCGTGGAGCCAGCGCAAAAGCGATATTTCCTGAATCAATTGTCCCTGTCTCCAGCGATGCGCTTTCAACCATAGCTGCTATGCCAGGTCGATTGGTGCTGTTTAGAATTTGAAGTCCGCGATTTACCAGATAGCGGTTTTCATCCTGAAGCGGGACCAGATCGGCAACCGTTCCCAAGGCTACCAGATCAAGGTAGTCCTCCGCCTGCCCATTTCGACCTGTTTCTTTGAACAACGCCTCTACCACCTTGTAGGCTACACCTACTCCAGCCAGTTCACGGAAGGGATAATTCGAGTCGGGCAGCTTGGGATCGACCACCGCCAGCGCTCTGGGAATGGGGCCGACAGCCTCGTGGTGATCGGTGATGATAAGATCAAGGCCGAGTTTATGGGCGTATTCTCCCTCAATTCCCCCCGTAATCCCACAATCGACAGTGATAATCAGAGACACTCCCTGCTCATGGAGCTTATCTATGGCCGTGATGTTGAGGCCATGCCCTTCATGCACTCGATGAGGGATGTATGGAATAGCTTTGATGCCTATCTGCTCCAGTCCCTTGACCAGAACCGCAGTAGCCGTAACTCCATCAGCATCGAAATCTCCGTAAACAGCGATAGTTTCCCCGTTTTGGACGGCCTGCATAATCCGGGCAACCGCTTTATCGATATCCGGAAGAAGAGAGAAATCGTGTTCCAGGCGATCATCGGCAGCAAGGAAAATCTCCGCTTCGGAAGGATCAGTAACGCCACGATTGTAAAGCAGTTGAGCCAGCAGTGGCGGAACATCGGGAGGATATTTCGAGAGATGCTCCTTGGAAGCTGGGGGAAGAATTTTCCATTTCATCAAGTTTACCAAAGTAACTCTACTCCATTTTTGCCAGCCCCGTCAAATATAAATAAGGGGGCTGGTGGCAAAACCAGCCCCCTTACGAATCCTGAAAACTCAGGGCTTAAACTTCCCGGAACTCGCCTTCAACGGTTCCATCATCCCCTCCAGAGTCACCGCCGGGAGCTTCCCCTTCTGCAAATCCCTCTGCTCCGGGAGGTGAACCTGCCTGCTCGTAGACCGCAGCTCCCAGCTTCTGCATAGACTCGGAAAGCTGCTGAGAGGAGTTCTTCATAGCCTCAACATCGGTGCCATTGAGCGCATTGCGCACCTCGGTAATCTTTCCCTCAATCTCGCTCTTCAAATCGTCCGTCACTTTATCTGCATTATCACGCAGCATCTTCTCCGCCTGATAGGCCATGTTATCGGCCATATTGCGGGTTTCCACTTCTTCTTTACGCTTGGTATCTTCAGTGGCATGCTGCTCGGCTTCCTTCTGCATTTTGTCGATCTCTTCAGGGGAAAGTCCGCTCGATGCAGTGATGGTGATTTTCTGTTCTTTGCCAGTGCCCTTATCATGAGCCTTGACACTTAGGATTCCATTGGCATCGATATCAAAACTGACCTCAATCTGCGGAATGCCGCGCGGCGAAGGGAGAATGCCGTCGAGCATGAATCGGCCCAGAGTGCGATTATCGGCAGCCATAGGGCGTTCGCCCTGAAGCACGTGGATTTCCACGCTGGGCTGGTTATCCGCTGCAGTGGAGAAAATCTGACTTTTGCTGGTGGGAATGGTAGTATTGCGCTCAATCAGAGGGGTGGAAACAGCGCCGAGAGTTTCGATCCCCAGCGTAAGAGGCGTAACGTCCAGCAGCAGCACATCGTTGACATCGCCCTGAAGCACGCCGGCCTGGATGGCTGCGCCAATGGCGACAACTTCATCCGGATTGACACCTTTGTGCGGTTCTTTGCCGAAAAACTCTTTCACTTTCTGCTGAACCAGGGGCATGCGGGTCTGTCCGCCTACCAGAATGACCTCATCAATTTGGCTCGGCTGTAACCCTGCATCATTAAGTGCCTGACGGCAGGGCCCGATGGTTTTATCCGCCAGGTCCCCGACCAGCTGTTCCAGTTTGGCCCGTGTCATGGTGATATTAAGATGCTTTGGCCCACTGGCATCGGCAGTAATAAAGGGAAGGTTCACCTCGGTCTGAGGAGTGGATGAAAGTTCAGCCTTGGCCTTTTCGGCCCCCTCTTTGAGCCGCTGCAAAGCCATTTTGTCCTGCTTCAGATCAATGCCCTGATCCTTTTTGAACTCTTCACACAGCCATTCGATAATACGCTGGTCGATATCGTCACCGCCCAGATGAGTATCACCGTTGGTGGATTTCACCTGGAAGGTGCCTTCACCCAGTTCCAGGATGGAGATATCAAAAGTGCCGCCGCCAAGATCGTACACGGCGATGGTCTCATCTTTCTTCTTATCCAGTCCGTAGGCCATTGAGGCAGCAGTGGGCTCATTGATGATACGCAGCACTTCGAGTCCGGCAATGGTACCGGCATCCTTGGTTGCCTGCCGCTGGCTGTCGTTAAAATAAGCCGGTACAGTAATCACTGCCTGGGTTACTGTTTCGCCGAGATATGATTCAGCATCGGCCTTTAATTTTTGCAGGATCATAGCGGAAACCTCGGGAGCACTGTAGTCATTATCTCCCATTTGTACCCCGGCATCGCCGTTGGACCGCTCAATTATTTTGTACGGCAGAATACTCTTATCATAGCCAACAGATGACTCTTTGAACTTGCGCCCCATGAGCCGCTTTATACTGAAAATGGTATTCTCCGGATTGGTGACTCCCTGGCGTTTGGCCACCTGCCCGGCCAGCCTTTCATTATTCTTGTTCATCGCCACCACCGAAGGCGTGGTGCGAGTCCCTTCGGCATTGGCAATTACTGTCGGGTCGCCGCCTTCCATAACTGCCACACAACTGTTGGTTGTTCCCAGATCAATACCTATTACCTTCCCCATGATTCCTCCTTGATTTGTTAGTTATCGGTTTGCCTATTGTTCTACTACTCCGGTTCTCCGTTGCCTACCTTCACCATTGTGGGTCTCAGCAGTCGATCATGCAACATGTACCCTTTTTGCAGTTCCTCTGTGACCTTGCTTTCCTCGCCCGCTTCATGAAGAACAGCCTGATGAAAATTCGGGTCGAAATCCTGACCCTCAGCTTCGATTTTTGAAAGCCCCTGATTCTCTAACGCGGTCATCAGCTTCCGGTAAATAAGCTCGATTCCTTCGACCCATTCAGGACTGATTCCTTCGGGGGCGTTTTCCAGAGCCCGTTCGAAATCATCGATCACTGGCAGAAGACTGCCCATCAAAACGCTATTGGCGAATTTAGCAAATTCACTCTTATCCTGCTCAGCCCGTTTTTTGTAATTGGCAAAATCAGCCTGAGAGCGTTGCCAGTTGGCCAGATACTGCTCTGCCCGTTCTCCGTCAGTCAGGACTGGTTGTTCCTCTTCGGGTTGTTCTTCTTCGGCAGGCTGATCTTCTTCCGGTTTAACCTCTGCCTTTTCCTTCTTGCCCACTAAACGCCTCCATGCTACTCATACATCTCATAAAGCAGTTCACTCATAACCTCAGAGAGGTAGCGGACCGCGGGGAGAGTTCTTCCGTATGCCATTCGAGTCGGGCCCATGATGCCCACAATGCCTCTTCCCTGCTCTGGCATGCCATATCGGCTCAACACAATAGAAAAATCATGCAGTGTCGATTCGGGATTTTCGCTCCCGATGATAACTCTCAGCCTCTCATCATCCGGGGCCTGCGCCAATATTGAACTCAGCAAGGCTCTTTCTTCCAGCAATTCCATTAGCACACGAGCCCGTTCGCTGGTGGCAAATTCCGGTTGCCCCATAATATAGGAGAACCCGTCATAATATGGGGCCTCGATGGTCCTTTCTCCTGACAGGTTCAGTATTTCCAGCAGCGCTTTTACCAAATGCTCCTCGATCAATGAAAGATCATCCTTTCTTTTCCTGATTTCATTATCGGTCAATCCTTCATAATAATCCGTGAATTTGGCGGCAATGATGTTAAGGTCTTCCTGCGATAACGATTCGTCCAACGAGACGGTCTGTTGCTTAAAACCGGCATCCTGAAAAACCACCGTTAGCAGCGCCGAGAATTCCTTGAGTGAAAGGAGATTGATTGTCTTTACTCTGGGGGATGTTACCTGCGGCGAAGTAACAATGGCTACGTTGTTCAGCATCCGCGAAAGAATGGTAGCCGACAGGTGAATCCATTCATCAATCCCCTTGCTTACCTGGTAAAACTGGTGCCGGATCAGCCGCTGCTCCTGAAGGGTAAGATTCTGTTCTTCAAGCAAGGCTTCCACGTAGTAGCGGTAACCTTTAGCTGTGGGAATACGTCCGGCAGAGATATGAGGCTGAACGATATAACCCTCTTCTTCCAGACAAGCCAACTCATGACGGATGGTCGCAGAACTGAACCCCAGCCTGGATTGCTGGGTAATTGCCTTTGATGACACTGGCATGGCAGTAGCCGTGTAAACCTGAATCAGGCACTTCAGTATAGCCGCTCTCCGTTCGGTCAGCATATGCTTTCCTCTTATATTAGCACTCTAAGGTTTGGAGTGCTAATTACACTTAAAAGGTACCATTTTAAAGGGGATTTTGTCAAGAGTTTGATTGTCAACCGAAGGCTTAGTTGTAGTTGACAAGCAGCAGTGCGTTCAGTTATATTACCGTATGGTGAAGGGAAAAATTTTAAACCGACTGCGCCAGGGCAGCCCAGTTTCAGGAGAGGAACTGGGTAGAACGATCGGCATATCCCGAACAGCAGTCTGG
Source organism: uncultured Dehalococcoidia bacterium (assembly GCA_964548045.1). Classification (GTDB taxonomy): domain Bacteria; phylum Chloroflexota; class Dehalococcoidia; order SZUA-161; family SpSt-899; genus JBGLNL01. Next base: position 8,024 of record CAZJQZ010000103.1, read on the forward strand.
AAGCACATCAACGAGTTGCGCCGCGAAGGATATCAAATCGATTCCGTGCCCAGCAAGGGTTACTATTTCATCAGCGCGCCTGACAACCTCCTTCCCGAAGAGATCAAAGCGGGGCTCAACACGCGTGTTCTGGGGACGGAAATAGTCTACCATCGAGAGGTTACTTCAACACAGTCGATTGCCAAATTACTGGCGGCACAGGGAGCAACGGAAGGAACCATTGCCGTTGCCGAAACTCAGAGCGGTGGCCGGGGAAGGATTGCCCGTGAATGGGCATCGCCAGTCGGCGGGATTTACTTTTCCATAATTTTGCGGCCCGATATCAAGCCTGCCGAAGCCCTTCAGTTACCACTGATTGCCGGTATAGCTGTGGCCCGGGCTATAGAGAAGTTTTCCAAATTGAAACCGAAACTGAAATGGCCCAATGATATCATCGTCAAC
>CAZJQZ010000104.1:0-8305 GCA_964548045.1 uncultured Dehalococcoidia bacterium
TAGGAGCGAGGGAAAGTAATTTCCTTATATGATTCATTGCGCAAGCAATTTCCAATAGGCAACTTCTTGTTTATTGAGAAATCAAGTGAGTTAGATTTATCTCCAAGGCCGTTTGAAGGGGCACATGCCGATGCTAGTTCTTCAACGGTTAAAAGACTTACATTGGATGGGCAACAACGTATTACATCAGGCATTGCTCTTGTCCATAGGCTCCCAGGAACTTTGCGTTACTTCCTCAACCTTGAAGCGCTCAAGAAATTGGCCGACAGCATTCCATTGGATTATAGTAATGACGATCATGTCCGTAAGTTCGTACAGGAACTGGATGACGGCGACAATTACTTGATTGGAAACACATCTCAAACTGAACTGACTACTCTACTTATGGAAAAACACTGGCTCAGTACAACCTACTTGGTTAAAAAGGTTTCTGCCCAAAGAGCGCTTGAGGATTATGAGGAAAGGTATCCTGATACCAGAAGTTTCTTAAAATATGTCGTGGTTCCTTATTTCACGCTTGACAACGAGTTCAAATGCCCAGTTATTACGCTTACCAAAGAAGAGCCCGTCAGTGCAGTAACAAGAATTTTTGCTACCATAAATACCACTGGGAAAAGACTTACTCCTATTGAAATCGTGACGGCAACTCTTTATTCACATGAAATTAATCTTAAAGAACAAGTCGAAATATATCGTGATTCATCAGATTATCTAAAAAACATGGACCCCAATGGAGAGATTTTGCTTCAAACCATAGCATTACTGGCTGGGCAAACACCTAAAAAATCGCTTCTACCAAAAACAATTAGTCATGAACGCTTCAAATTGTATTTTGAAGAAGCTCAAGACCTACTAGATAGGGTCGGAGGATTCTTAACCACAGGGTTGGGCGTAGGGTATCAGGATACCGACAAGCTTATTCCGTATGACTCAATATTGGCACCTATGGCAGCCGTATACAAAGAGATTAAGACTCTAGAAGTAAGCTGGAAAAGGAAGGCTGAACAAAAACTTGAAAAATGGTTTATCGGTGCTGCATTATCGCAACGCTACCAAGAAGGCGTACACAATAAACAAGAAAATGATGTACGCGATATCACAAGATGGATTAAAGAAGATAGTGATGAATATGAACCTTTATGGCTTCAGAATACTCAGATACCCAAATTAGTTAAAACCGCAAGCCCTGGTGGGGCCATTGGACGATTGATTAAATGCCTTATCAATAGGGCAAAGCCTGTCGATCCTCTTGACGATTACAACGTTGGCTATTATGCTGACGCTGAATACCCACAAGAACATCACATATGGCCCAAAAAATTCTGTACTCAATATATACCTGATTGGGACAGTAGCCTTGTATCAACTGATTACGCACTAAATTTGATGCCTGTTTCGCCTCAAACAAATAAGAGATGGGATAAAATTGATCCAAAGAATCAAATCGATGACGTGAAATCAAGATTAACCAATGAGGTTAAAAGGAAAGAGGTTCTTGACAAACTGTTCTTATCGGACGAATGTGTTCAAATACTTGAAAAACCAGACAAGACAAGAGCAGTTTACAAAGAGTTTATTGATGCGCGTTTCAGTGTATTTGTTGATTTACTCTCCATCTGGGGATTCTCTGTTGGAGATGACCAACTCGAAGACGACGTGCCTAGCGAATAAAAACTGTATCCTAGCCGACATTTTAGCCGACCAACTCAATAAAACAGGTTTGAATTCACTAGTAACACCGATAATGTAATGGAATTGGTGTTAGCTTCAACTGAGAGCAACTTGGATTATCCGAAGACCGATGCTCTATCCACTGAGCTACAGGCGCACGAGGATTTTCGATTGGGGTGAGTGAAGGGACTCGAACCCTCGGCCTTCAGGGCCACAACCTGACGCTCTAACCTACTGAGCTACACCCACCATACGAAGAAAAAGCTATCCTATCGAATTCTACCGACCGAAGTGCCAGCCGTCAAGCCGATTAACCATCTGTTTTTTGTGCGTGTTTTCCACTTTTGATCGCAACACCGCCCTTTTTAAAAGGTCGATACTCTGATCGTAGGTCCGCTTATCAACCGGAAATGGGATGCCGTCTTTGCCGCCGTGGGCGAAACTGAAACGCGCCGGGTCGGAGAAACTCGGGGCAGTATCATAGATCAATTCCGAAATAAGGGAAAGCGCCCGAATTGTTTTTGGGCCAACCCCAGGCAGGGAAAGCAACTCTTCAAAGTCACCGGGGTTGCGATCATACGTGGCAGTGATTATTTTGCTGATCCTGTCCGGATGTATATCCTGCGCCACAATATAATGGCGGCGAGGCAGTTCCAGAGTTTTCAATCGTTTTAACTCGGCGATGGTTTTTTCCGGTTTTTGTTCGGCGGCAATCTCTGTGATCACCTTGCGTGCGGAGCCACTTTCAGCAGCCACCAGATTCAAAGCGCTACCATGTTGATCAGAGCAAATGGCAGAATGAGGCTCGCAGACAAAATCATTCACACTTTCACCCAGCCAGTGATAACGTCGGGCATAACGGGTCTGCTCATTCATCCCCTGTTGCACCACTGCCCACGAACCGCCTTTGGTGAACAGGAAAACATGATGATAAAGCTGGTAACCATCCTGAAGAGCGGAGCTGTCTACTTTGGCTACCATTTTGCTATCGTAAACCAGCTTTGCCGGATCAACTGAAATCAGGTCACCGCAGACTTCGATTTGTTGGGGAGTTTTCCGGGAAGTGCCGCCTTTGCCGCCAGCCACGAACAATCCCAGATCATTCTCAATCCCCCGAATTCCCTCTTTGAGAGCCCCGCAGGCCGTAGTAGTGACGCCGCTGGAATGCCAGTCGAACCCCAAAACACAGCCAAAGGCCTGAAACCAGTATGGGTCGGACATTTTGCGAAGCATTTCCTCGGGCCCAAACTCCTCCACGACCACGATACATATCTCGCGAGCGAGTTTGGTCATGCGCCCGAAGAGCCATTTTGGAGCTTTGCCCCCATGAAGAGGAAGATTGGCTACTCCGGTTCTAGAAGCGGGCATCGAGGTACTCCGTGTATCCCCGGAAATTCCGAAGCATCTCCTCCATGTGGTCACCACCAAACTTCTCCAAGAAGGCTTCTGCCAGGACAATGGCCAGCATAGCTTCACCGATCACCCCTGCGGCCGGAACCACACAGGCATCCGCCCGCTCCACATGAGCTTTCACCGATTCGCCCGTTTTAAGGTCAATTGAAGAAAGCGCGCTTGGAATGGTGGCAATCGGTTTGATAGCTGCCTGAACCACAATCGGCTGACCGTTGGTCATTCCGCCTTCGATTCCTCCTGCCCAGTTGGTAGGCCGTTTTAGTCCCGGCTCAATTTCATCATGGGCCTGAGAACCCCGCATTTCAGCAACGGCAAATCCGGCTCCGATTTCAACCCCTTTGACAGCCTGAATACTCATGATCGCTTGAGCAATCCTGGCATTAATTCGCCGATCCCATTGGACATGGCTGCCCAGCCCAATCGGAACTCCGATAGCCATAATTTCGAATGTACCCCCAAGGCTATCGCCAGCTTCTTTAGCCTCGTCGATAGCCTCAATCATCTGTTGCTCGGCCTCAGTGTCAGCGCATCGAACAGGAGAAGCTTCCACTTTCTCCCAGTCAATGTGGTTCGTTGCATCAGCATAACACCCGCCAATGGCAGTAACATGACTGTGGATTTCAATTCCGAATTCAGCGAGGAACTTGCGTGCTACTGCGCCGACAGCTACTCTGGCCGTCGTCTCGCGAGCACTGGCACGCTCCAGAACCGGGCGGATATCATCGAAGTTGTATTTGGCCACGCCGGGAAGATCAGCATGTCCGGGACGTAGATTTGTTACCGGTTCGATTTCAGATTCCACCGGAGAGACGCTCATCTTTTCCTGCCAGTTTTCCCAATCGCGGTTTCGGATGAGCATGGAAATCGGACTCCCGATGGTGAAACCATGCCGAACCCCGGAAATTATCTCAGCATAATCCTGCTCGATCTGCATTCGACCACCACGCCCATAGCCGCCCTGTCTGCGCTTGAGATCAGCAGCGATATAATCTTCGCTAATAGAGAGCCCTGCCGGTATCCCCTCAACAATGGTAACCAGTCCTTTTCCATGAGATTCCCCAGCGGTCAAAAATCTAAACATTCTGATCCTCCCTTCCTGACTCCTTGACTCCCAATATTGATGAAGGATTATCCCCGAAGTACAACTTGACATGAGGCCAGGGTATCTCGATCCCTTCCTCGTCAAAGACCCTCTTGACGCGCTTGCGAAGTTCCCCGGTTACCGCCCACTGCCACATTGGCTTGGTCTTGCCCCACATCTTCATGCTGATGCCCGAATCACCCAGATCGCTCACGTATAACACTCTGGGAGGATCACCTATAATGCAATCCTTCCAGGCATCTTCAGTTACCATCTCACTGCTGATCCGGTTCATGATTTCGGTAACGCGATCCAGATTCTCACCATAGGCTACCGGGATATCCAAGTTCACGCAGGCCCAGTCCTTACTGTAGTTGCTGGCGATACTGATTGTTCCATTGGGGATGGTATGATGTGTTCCGTCGAAATCCCTCAGCACCGTCCGCCTCAAGCCCAGATATTCTACCTCGCCATTAATATCACCAATTTGAACCCAATCCCCTTTGGCATATTGATCCTCGATAATGATGAAAATACCGGACAGAACATCCCGAACCAGTCCTTGAGCCCCAAAGCCAATACCGATACCCACAACACCGGCACCGGCCAGAAGCGGGGCAATATTCACGTCGAACTCAGGAAGAATCAAGAAGACCGCCACTATCCAGATAATTACTACAGCAGCACCAACCAGGAACGAACTCAGCGTTTCCGCCCTCTGCTCGGCTTCCTCGATAAATCTGGCGCGTTTGGTTTCCTTCCTGATTACGCTCCCGCGAACCATTTTGGGGATGATACCCCTGGCAAGCTGCTGAAGACCATATGCCACCAGTCCGGTGATAACCACCCGGATACCCGAACCCTTAAGCCAGTCAAGAATGCCCCTGCCGATGTCTTTAAGCTCATTGGTGAGACGATCAATTTCCACTCCTAACAAAGGCAAAACGATGATGACAGCCACCGCAAGGATTATGATACATCCCACCCAGAATACGCCTCTCCTGATAACCCGGGCTGCCCTGGTCCAATCTGCTCCTTTCGGGGTCAGACGGTTGATAAACCTGGTGATCCATCTCGGTATCCAGTGCTGCATGGTCCACAGCAATAAAACCGCTATGGCCAGGGTCACTACAACCCAGACACCATCATCCTTGAACCATTCCCAGTTAAAGTCATTCATAACAACCCCCGCTCTAAGGGTTTTACCTCAGATCAAATAGCACCCTTCGCTTTTTCCATCATCGTTTCCACTGGAGCTTTTTCACCTGTCCACAGTTCAAAAGCGGCCACTCCCTGGTACACCAGCATGGTCAGCCCACCCAATGCTCTAACTCCAGCTTCCTCTGCAATTTTAAGCAACTGTGTTTGAAGCGGATTGTACACCACATCATACACGAGTGATTGAGCAGCTATCAATTCACGATTCACAGGAGACTGGTCCTCACTCGAACTGTGCTTCATCCCTATAGGCGTGCAGTTGATGAGCAGATCCGCCCCGGAAACCGCATTCTCGTATTCGCTCCCCTCATTGGACTTCAATATGGTTATGCCCGAAAATCCCAGTTCCGAGGCAAGCTTTTCAGCCCGCGGTTGATCGATATCAAACATACTTAGAGATTTGATACCGGCTTTGACCAGTATGAACCCCAGCGCCCGGGCCACTCCACCGGCACCAATCATGGTAACTTTCTTACCTTCAGGATCAAACTTACCCTCGACTTCGATCGCCCGCAGGAAACCTTCGGCATCGGTGTTATAGCCAATCAATTTGTTATCCTTTTTTACAATCGTATTTACCGCACCGATATCGCTGGCAACCTCATTGAGTTCATCAAGAAATGGGATGACATCCTCTTTGTACGGGACCGTCACATTAGAGCCAAGTTTATCAGCAGATCGAATCGATTTGACCGTCTCTTCAAGTTTTTCCGGCGGGGTCTCCCAGAGTTCGTATCGAGCATCGATTCCTGAACTATCGAAAGCCACCTGCTGAAATACAGGGGAAATTGAATGCCCCAGCGGGTAACCTATCAATCCGACTGTCTTCATCGTTTTAAGTCCTTAGTTTTCAGTATTAGATATTCCTGCCTTCTCATCAAGGTACCACTGTAAAATCAAAGTTGCAGCAGCAGTGTCTTTCCGTGCCCGTATCTCTTTGCGGGTTCTTCCTGCATCACGAAGCAACTGATCGGCCATATCGGTGGAAAGCCGCTCGTCGCACATCTCAATGGGAACTTGGGTATACCCAGAAAGCTGTTCCGTAAAAGCCTGTGTCTTTTCCGCCTGAGTGCCAAATCCGCCATCGAGCAAACGGGGCAACCCAACGATGATTCGTTCTATCCGGTTATCCGCAACAATCGACAGAATCTCTTCAAACTCGTTTCCGTTGCCGGTTCTTTCGATGGTCGCAAACGCGCTTGCCAGAATTTCCAAAGGATCACAGATTGCCACTCCGATACGCTTGTCCCCCACATCAAGTCCCAGCATCCTCATTTTCTAAGATTTCTCCAGCAGGCCCGGAACTAAATCCAGGGCCTCATCAATCTTGCTGCTGTCTTTACCTCCGGCCTGGGCCATATTCGGCTTGCCACCACCGCCGCCACCCGTAACCTGAGCAACTTCCTTGATTATATTTCCGGCATGGATTCCCTTTTTAACCAGATCAGGAGTGACCATAGCCAGAAATCTGGGATTGCCATCCAGTACAACACCCAGCACAATCACGGCACTTCCGAGCTTGTCCTTGAGCCAGTCGCCAGTCTCCCGTAAGACATCCATATTGGAAGCCGATACCTTCGCCGATAGTACATTGACTCCGTTTACCTGCGTTGCTTGATCCAGCAAAGATTCGGCTGAACTTCTCAGGAGCTTTGCTTCAAGTTCTTTTGCGCGTTTGCGTTCGGCGCTCAATTCCGCCAGAACCGTTGCCAGTTTATCGTCCGCTTCGGCAAGTCCGGTCTCAAGACGCTCCGACATACTTTCCAGTATCGAGAAGCGTTCCTCTGCCAGCGCTTCAGCACCGCGCCCGGTAACGGCCTCTATGCGCCGCAGTCCTGATCCCACGCTTCTTTCACTGGTTATGTGGAAAAAGCCAATCTGCCCGGTATTTTCAAGATGCGTGCCGCCGCAGAGTTCGGTGCTGACCCGTTCCCCGGATTGGGGATCGCTGATTTGAACCATCCTGACCTCATCCCCGTATTTATCGCCAAAGAAAGCCAGCGCACCCTCATCGATCGCCTGCTGATATGACATCTCCCGGCCAGTGACAGCTAGATTGCGACGCACGTTTTCATTCACAAAATGCCGGACCTGTTTTAGTTCATCATCGCTCATGGCAATAAGGTGGGTGAAATCAAACCGGAAATGATCCGGAGCCACCAGCGAACCGCCCTGCTGAACCTGCTCACCGAGCACATTGCGCAAGGCTTTGTGGAGCAGATGAGTAGCGGTGTGATTGCGGGCGATATCGAGCCTGCGTTCCGCATCAATGCTCGCTTTCACAGAATCATTGATTGAGACAGTGCCTTTCTCGACTTTCCCGGAGTGTATCACCAGACCGTTAGCCGGTTTTTGTGTATCAGATACGGCAACCTTTCCTTTTTCGCCCGTAATCCAGCCGGTATCCCCGACCTGCCCACCCATCTCGGCATAAAAGGGAGTCCGTGCCAGGACCACTTCCACTTCCTGTCCCTGAAAAGCGGTTTCCGCCGATTGCCCATCAACAACAAGCCCAAGTATCTGAGTTTCCTCGCTTAAGATTTCATAGCCAACGAATTCGGTGTCAGGCAACCCAAGGCTTTCATAGAATTGCTCTGCAGATTTATCAGCCAATCCAAATTTTTGCGCTTCGCGTGCCCGTTCGCGCTGGGCTTCCATTTCCCGCTCGAAGCCTTCCAAATCTATCGAAAGGCCGTTATCAGTGGCAATCTCAGAAGTGATTTCTTTAGGAAACCCGTAGGTATCATATAGTCTGAAGACCTCAACACCCGATAATTGTTTTGGTATAGTTTGCAAAATTCTATTTCTCTGCTGAATATAAGAAATATCTTGATCGGTTAAATGAGGGAACACTCCCAATTTACCAGGGCTTGATGAAGTTTGGGGTATTTGGGCCAGATTGTAAATTTCGTTTAAGGTATT
>CAZJQZ010000105.1:0-8303 GCA_964548045.1 uncultured Dehalococcoidia bacterium
ATAGTCATAGGAGTGATCGCCGTCTATGTAGACAAAATCAAGGGATTCATTCGGGATCTCCAAAGAAGCGGGTACGCTGAAATCCTCAATCCATTCCACATTCATTCCCTTGAGCCGGGTGTGCGCTCGCCTTCGTATTCTTGTGTGTATCTCATCTCCCCAGCGGCGGGTGTCGGGGTTATCTTTGTAAGGTTCAATGAGATAGAGCTTCAGATCAGGGATAGTGTCGAGCATTACTTGAGCATTCCGCGCCTGCTGTACCCCGATCTCTGCACCTATCTTGAATCCGAGAGAAGCGAAATAGCGGTAAAGCCCTGTTCGGTTCATACCGACCTTGCGGGTGATACTCATTCCCCGCTTTTCTATCTTTTCATCAGTGTCCCACGTTGGCACGGGCGCGAACTTCTCAATCAAAGGTTGCAGCTTTTCTTTTGTCCAGTGCTTCAAAACATACTCCGCTGATTTTCGTTTCTGCTCTTTCATATCCTTGTAAAGTCCTGTGTCTTTCGACCAATGGGCGTACCATGTTTTCCTGTTCAGCACATACCGGCCACCAGAAAGCCATGTTTTCAGGCATACTTCCTGTGCCTCTTTACCCATGCTGCCGTAGTTTGCTTCATCTAGGCCCCCGATCTTCCAGAACCAGTTTCGTTTCATAAACCAGCAAGAGCCCTGCGAGGTCATAAGATCAACTATCTCCTGACCTTCTACCCGCTCGGCATATTCCGGCCAGTCTTTCCCTTTTAAGTCCTTCTGCCTGATATACTGGAACTCAAAGAGCTTATCGGTTCGTTTCCATTGGTTGGGATCAAGGCCGTATCTTCGAGGCACCACGACCCAATTAGGCCGACAATCCTCTATGAGCTTTTTGTCAAACTCCTTATCGAATAGACAGTGAGCATCACATTTTAGAAAGTAGTCTCCCCTCGCTATCCTTGCCGCCGCATTGATGGCAGGCCTCATACCTCTCGGTTCTGAGAAATGGATGATCTTTACCCGCTTGTCATTCTGTAAGGGCGGATCAGGCCACCAACCGTCAAGCACGGCTATGATCTCAATGTCTCCCCATGCAGCATCAAGAATGCTCTCTACCGTGTTCTGTAAGTAAGGCTCATTCCGTGCCGGTATTATGACAGATAGCTTGCTCATCTCATCCTCATGACTCCCAAGAGCATATCAGGGTATCTCACAACCGCCGCCGAGGGGCTGGGGGAAGCGCTTATTGAAGCTGAAGGGCTTACTGAGGCTGAAATCGACGGTGATAGACTTGCACTCGGTGACAGTGACGGCGATATAGAAGCCGAAGGACTTATCGAAGGTGACTCCGACGGAGAAATCGAGGGCGATTCTGACGCTGAGGGTGACACCGAGGGAGAAACGCTGGCCGAAACGCTGGGGCTTTCGCTGGCAGAGGGCGAAACAGAGGGGCTCTCGCTGGCTGAAGGCGATACGCTTGGAGATTCAGAGGGCGAAACAGAGGGGCTTTCCGAAGCTGAGGGGGAAACTGAAGGTGATTCACTTGGCGAAATCGAGGGTGAGATTGAAGCACTTGGACTGACCGAAGCTGATTCTGAGGGAGAAATCGAGGGTGACTCCGAAGCTGAAGGACTGACAGACGGACTCTCGCTCGGGCTGACTGAAGGTGATTCTGACGCTGAGGGGGATTGCGAAGGGGATATACTAGGAGAAATTGAAGCTGAAGGACTCCCCGCCGCCGCAATCTCAAACGCCCCGATATCATAATTGGTATTCTGCGGCCTTTCCGTGCCGATAAGATCAGTCGAGGGCATTGAAATAGTCTGCCCTCCAACCTCATTGTCCATATTGGCATCTGTATGGGCATCCTGAGCTATGTTATTTTCACTGTCTTGCAGTCTCAGATCGTAGGGACTCGAATCATCATCGACTACGATTACACCCGATACCTCTGAATCGTCGGTAAACGTAGCCGATTCGGTGTTATCACCGTCATTAAATGTATCAGCATTTTGATTCCATGTGGCTACATTAGTGATAGATCGATCAACGCTTAAACTACACGTGGGACTACCAGTAAAATTTACCACATATCCAGTATTAATATGCGCTAGAGTATTGAATATATTGACATTATACGTTTGCACTCCGGCTTGATATATTCCAAAGAATCCTGAACGGCTCTCGTTAGCAGCACTAAATCCAATATCGTAACCAGAGCAGGAATTAAAATTTACGGTAACGGTAGCATCTACATCGTATAAATCCACAACCGCACGATAGGCATTATAAAACATGCAGTTTTCAAAGTTTATCGTGGTTGCTGAGTTTGCATCCTGATATAAGATATCCTGTTCGCTGTTCCTAGAGGCAAAACCTAATATGCAGTTCTTGATTGTAGGGTTGGTTCCGCCAGCTCGGAAAACCTCATCGGAGGTGCCTGTGCTCGTATTCTGGATATCAAGCCCGTCAACCGTCAAACCTGTATTATTGATTGTAACTGAATGACCTGAGCCCGTTGTCCACAAGCGGTATGTGGTTTCTGCACCGGCATGGGGATGCCCTGCATGTTTCGAATCACCAGTGGCGGTAATGGTAAGGTTATCGTCTGCTACCGTACATTCATCGGTATCGGCATCGTCCCAAGCTCCCTCGATGTTAATCTCATCACCGTTGCCTGTACCGGCATCGGCCAGACATGAGGCTAACGTGGTAAAATCACCGCCGCCGTCTTCTTGTACGGAAAGTGTCGCCATTACTCGTCCAGTTTACACAGTATGCGCTCAAGCGCCTGCTCTTTGGTCATTTCGATATAGCCGCCTTTCGACAAGGCTAAATCCACATCTGCCTCAGAGAAATAATACATCCTAGTATCTACCCGCTCTGAAAAAATGTCGTAAATATGTGCTTGCAGTTCCAGTAAACTCACCGGTTTGGGAATATCCACAACTGCTTCAAACCCGTTATAGCTGACTATGGATGCCCCCCAGTTTGTGACCAGATCGTCTTTCAGGTCTGCCCTGAGTTCTTTATTCGCCCCGCTTGCGGAGACAAAATCAGGGTCAACCGTTACCTTAATCCGGTAGCCCTGTTCGTTTTCACCGAGGATTTCATAGGCAAACGACTTATACCAACTGGTAAGAAAGTGCTCGACATTGGCTTTTGTGGCATTGGTAAGGTGTAGGATTACCCAATTTGGAGGACATTCCATCCTGCCCCAAACACACGGACAGTCCTTTATTATCCAGGGATAGCCTTTATCGGTCACTTCGGGCTTTCCGACTGCTGCAATCAAGATTTCACAGGGCATACTATCTCCTGATCACTCCAAAGAAACATGGAGGCCCATTAAGCCTACATATCCCCATCGTTAAGCCAGTACACGCCTATTTCTCCCGTACTGGCAATATAATGATACAACCCACAATGAAACCGTACCGGCGTGTTGAACGGTATCGGCTGATACCAGTAAACCTCACTGGTTGTAATAACCAGCGTGGGAATCATCTCTTTCTCCGTTGTGGTGAACATCTCGCAATTCGTGGCGAAGTCGTAAACGTCAAAGGTGCACGTGCTGGCCTTGTCTCCCCGGACAATGACCTCGAACAGATAGCCGGGGCTTGCGGTGACTGGTGTTCCTGTGGCCGTGGCAACCGAGGTCACGTTGGATTTTGACCAGCCGCTTGCGTAAACACCTGCCGCCAGAAGCAAAACCGCCAGGGTGAGAGTGAGAACTTTTTTCATTTGACTTACCTCCTTGATGGGATTATTCTCCAAATATGAGTAATCTTCGAAAACTCATCTCCAAATATTTCGTAATGCTTTTCTTTCCAGCCTTTTTCGTTGCCGCTCACGCCATCCCTTATTGCGAAGAACCCTTTGAGTATTTGTTTCTTATTCCTGTTGGGTTTTTCATGGGCCTTTCTGTTGGATTAGTTTTGGCTTCCCTGCTATGGTTTCTGGGGGAATATCTGGGGATCTCTTTTTTTGCAATTCTTGAAGATACTGTCCCCCGCCCACGAGTGTTACGAATGTCCCTAATTGCTGGAGCAATTTTTGTGATCCTGGTTTTAGTTGGAGCATATTTTCGAGTTGTTTAGCCGCCTTCTCTGAAAGCATCGCATCAGCCAATCGCTCATTGTATTTACCGCCCAAAAGATTCATAACCTTCTTATAAACGGTCATTTTCCAGGTATGCAGAGGATAGGCTATGGCCTTGGCCGTTTGTGCCGCTGTGCCGCCAAATTCCTCTAACTGAATCAATCTGGTTGCGGTCGTGGATTCTCGCCCGAGGATCAAGCCTGCCCTATCAAGCACTTCTGAAAAATCTTCCAAGTTCTTGAACTGCTGGTTAGACATGGCAGCTTTCATAATTTTCCGTTGAGATAAATCACCAAAAACCTTTTGCCTGAATCTCCCACCTAGATTTGTCACTCCACCGGTTACCGTTTCCTTAATGCTTTCAAAGGATTTTGTTAGGTGTGTTCTAAGTAAAGCATTCCAGGCATCCTCTCCGCCGTGCTTGATGATAACTGGTTTTGCTTTCTTGATAATTTCCGGGGAGGATTTGAAAAGCAGGGTTGCAGCCTTTTCAACATCATCGCCCTCTAGCTTGGCAAGCCGCCCAACCAGGCGCTTCTTACCTGCTAACTGCTCAAAGGTTTCTGATTCTCCGCTGAATATCTTGCGGGCCTTGGCATAATCAGGACTCGCGGTATCCATTTGACCGAGTAAGGTTTCTCTTATTTTGGTGTAATTCCGCTTTACTGTATTGCCGAGCCCTGTTTGTTTGGCGTTTGCAATTATATCGTCAAGTTGCATTTTCGCCCCATGGAGTCCCTGTAAAGACGTATCGTATGTTATTTCAGCGGGAATTTCTTTTAGAGGTCGTCCAGTTGGTCCAACAAGTGCTGACTTTTGAGCAGGAGTTATTTTAGGTAAATCCGGCTTTTCAAGAAGTTGTTTTGCTTTAAGTAATTGATTTCTGATTTCGCCTTTTGCCGTTTTCAATTCATCGTCAATCAAAGCTATTACAGGTTTGATGTCTACATCAGGAGCTTCTTCAAACGCCTTTTTATAAAGCGGTGCCGCCTTGTTCGCCCTCACGGTCTTGGCCGCCTGTATGCTTGCTTTTGCCGCTTTTACTCCTGCCGTTCCTGCGCTTTCGGCTGTAGTTGTGGGCGGTGCTATCTTATTAAGCATTTTATTGATTGCGGTTTGGATTTGCTCCGCCTGCGCTCTGCGTACTCCACCGATCTTGTCTGCGGTTTCCGGTAGATCGGCTAACAGATTGAATCGGCTAATAAGTTCAGGGCTTCGGGTTGTCTGCGGAGGCCATAGGTCGATTCCATGTTGTTTCCCAAGCCCTGCGATTCGCTTTGTTTCCTCAAGGCTTATCCGTTCCCGGCCTCTGCCAGCCGCCTTAATAAGCCGCGCGCCTTTCCTGCCTTTGGTGACATCCATTGCGCGTATGGCTCCCCTACCAAGCAGCTTTTCACCACCGTAAGCAAGTGCTGCTTCAGTAGCCATGCTTTTAAGAGTGCCCGAAATTGTTTGCGGTTCTCCATAAGCCAAAGAGCCGATTGATTTTCGTATGCCTTCCCCTCCTGCGGCCCCTAATGCCGCTGTCCACGGTCCAGCACCCGCCCCGATAGTGCCCATAACGATAGATGGGCTCCGCGCTAAGGTTTCCGCAGCCATGCCTTTAGCTTTTTGCTGGCTTGGAGTCACATAATAAAGGATACCATCATCTCCTTGATAAACCGGTCTCCCTTCCACCATGCCGAATCGTTCCCGCGGGATACCCATACCTTGAGAGAGAATATCTAATTTGGTTTCGGGCTCATCTACAAGGCCAGCCTTTACAAGTGTGCCGAAACCTGCTCGCTGTACGTCTGTGGGAACAGGTTTTATCTCCGGCTTTGTGGTAATGGTACTGACTTTACCCGTTGGCTCTTCCTCGGTTTGAAGAAAATAAGGGCCTTCTTTTCCGCCGATTTCGGTTTGAACAGGAACAATGCCCTCAAGGATTTCAGTCGCTATATCAGGCTGTTTAGGCGTTTTCTTTTCCTGTTTCTTGCCGATATTCCCTTCTAATATATCTGTCGCTATATCGCTCATTTTGCCAACCCGAAATATCGTGACACTTCAAGTTTCAGTTGCCCCGCTGGAATCCCCGGATTTGCCGCTTTGATTTCTTCGGCTTTCCGATTGATAATGCCTTTCATATTAGCTAATGAGGGCAGCATATCGTTGTTAGCCATGTCCTTGATTGACTTCTCATCCATGCCGCTTTTCAAGAGATAGACATATCGAGCTTGAGCCATCCGTAAAGCGGTATTCGCTGATTTCCATTTCGATTCAAATTCTGTAGGAGAATCCCCGTCAAGCAACCCTTCTCCGGGATCAGGCATTGCCTTTCTGAGTCTATTAGCCTCTTTCTCACTCATTTGGGCACCGGTAATTTCTTTGATATGCCGGTTGATATTGTCTATGGCATCCCGCCTGAAAGCCGTATAATTCTCTAACAAAACCTTGTCATCAGGTTCTAAGCCTAAATCAACCCATTTTTCTATAGGTGTTCCCCGAAGTTTTTCTTTCCACTTCGATGTAAAGGTTTTCCACCGGGTACCGAGTTCCTGATATTCCGGTCGATAGTTCTGCGCTATCTGTTCAAGGCGTTGGATACCTTCAACAGTATTTAAAATTTTATCCTCAAGGGTTCCTGCCGTTCTTCGTTGCATACCTCCAGCGGTTCTTCCTACTCCTGTTCTGATATGCGTTCCCCCTTCAGTGACTTCAATGTCCATTCCCGTGCTGTAGGGTACAGAACCTTCAGGCGGGGCTACATTATTTGGCAGGTTGATGACTTTATTGTCAGGCGTTACCCAGGATTTCATAGCCCTGGATTCCGAACCTTTTGACTCAAGCAAAAGCTGCTCCTGTTCTATCGCTTTAGCCGTTGCTGGCATTATTTGGTTGATTGTTTCTCCTGTGGTATCTTGAGAAATTTGGTCAATCATCTGCTCAAGCATCTGCTGTCGAGGGCCGGGAGAACTTTTCTGATATTCCTTTTCCAATCCTTCAAGCGCTAACGATTGCAAGGTAGGCCAATTTTTTATACCAAGATGATACGCTGCTCGATTTGTTATTTGAGGATCATTTGCCCATCCTTTAATAATGTCAGTAACCGGCTTCCAGGCTTTATCAAGCCCTACATTAGCAAGCTGTAATTTCTCAAACCGCATTACGCTGGAAGGGCTGAAATCTTTTTCGGTAATGGCAATTTGTTGTTCTGCCGTACCTGCCTGTCGCTCCTGTACGGATACTCGTCTTTCAGCTAGCCCCGGCACATGCTCACTAATTACACCCTCACTCGGATGCATTGTCCCGCGGTCATATCCATATTCCGCTTTACTCACGCGCTCCAACCGGGACTGTTCTTTCTCCGATAAGTCCTGCCGCCTTTGGGCAAGCGCATGGCTCTGTTTAAACTGCTCTCCCCCCTGCTTCAATGCTGCCAGGCGTAATGCCATCTGTCCGAAGTCCAGGGCGGTGTTTCTTCGAGGGATATAGAATCGGCTCATTCGTACACCTCCATCCTTCTCCAAATGTAGAGGCTCCCAATGCCCTCACATAGCTTTAGAAATCCCGTAGTTATCCAGTATGAACTCATAAACTTGAGTTGCTTTTTCTTGCCGAGTATCACTTCCCCGTAGTCAACCAGCCGGTCAACCAGAAAGCGCTTGATGAGCTTTTTCGGCATGATGGGAACAATAAGGCGGGCCAGGGTATAGTAGCCTATCAATTCCTCAAGGCTCATGTAGCTGTCCCGGTACTCGCGGGCTATGTTGACCTCATAAGAGTCGGGGTCTGTGCAGGCAGAGATGATAATGCAGCCGCCGCCGACTAATGAACCAATCCCGCCACCAATCGCAGTTCCGAGACCTGGCAGGATCAGCGAACCGATGCCTGCTCCTATAGCTGCGCCCCGTGCTTCGCGCCTTTCCTGTTTTCGTGCTTCCTCTGCTATTCTGATCTCTTCTTCCTGCCCTCTCTCCTGAATATCAAGGCCCCGCTCCTGAAGGGCAAGCTGCTTATGCCGGGCCAGCCGTTCCGAGGCCCCGCTTGCGTAGCCACTCACGATCCCGCCGACTTCTTTCTTGCTCAACGGATGCCCTGCCAGCCGGGCCTTTCTCTTGGCCTCCATTAACTTTTGCGTGAAATTCTGATACATCTCTCGCTCCTATTCGCGTATTCTCTCAAAGGGTTCGTAATAGAGCCCAAGGCCGATAAGCTCCATTCCGTCATAAACTGCGTCAAAATCT
>CAZJQZ010000106.1:0-8265 GCA_964548045.1 uncultured Dehalococcoidia bacterium
TACACATATTAATACACCTAAAGGATCAGGGATGTATTTCCAATTTGTGTGCGCTGACTATATCATCTGTTTCATCACTTGTCAATAGTACGGGCCTAAAGTCCGGTATCTCCATCACCCTCTTCAGGCGCAAATTGAGATTATTTACTAGTACTAATATTGACCAGAGTTGTAAAATGTGTTATCCTTAACCGCCCTAAAGTATTACTTAAATGGGACTTTAGGCCCTGTATTTACGGAAGGAACTCTATGGGAAAAGATTACGTGCATCTGGCCGGAGAAATAAGGGATGCGTATTTCCTGATTCAGGATGCGAAAATCCAGATGTTGAGCGGTTCCGAGTTGCCCAGACTGGGTTACCATGAAAGCGACCTGATTGGAAGGCCTTTCACTTGCATATTCCCCTCAGAAGCGCACGAGGAGTTGCTGAGAAATTACGAAAGTGTGCTTTCGGGCGATAAGAAAACAGACCGGTTTCGCACTGATCTGGTCAATGCGGATGGAACTCGAACCCCGATAGAAGTTTCAATTTGGCCGACCTGGCATCAGGGGAAACCATCGGTTACCGGGATTATCCTAGATTTGAGCGGAAGGCAGGAAACAGAGCAGGCACTGCTGGAATCAGAGGAAAAGCTACGGGTAATGCTGGAATCTATCTCTGAAGGCATTGCGGTTATTGATATGGAATCACATATTATCGATATGAACCCGGTGATGCTGGACCTCTACGGTTACGATACAAAAGAAGAGGTAATCGGTCGAAGCACTTTTGAATTTATTCCGGTCGAGTACTGGGATACAGTTATAGAAAATATGAAGAAATCGCTGAAAGAGGGTTCCAGCGGCAACCTGGAAATTGTGCTGGTAAACAAAAACAGCGAAAGGTACGAAGCAGAGATCAGCACTGCTCCGCTGCGGGACAAGTCCGGTGAACCGGTGGGACACATAGCAATAACACGCGATATTACTGAAAGAAAGCTTCGAGAGGCAGAGAATAATCAACTTCAGGAAACATTGAATCTCTATTCAAATCAAGTGATTAAAGCCAGCAGGGAACTGGTACATGCGATTCGAGGTGTTAATGCCTTGGAATCCGGTCTTCAACCGGCAAGAAGCCGGGGCTCTTCCTGGAACCCAGTATCAGGTGGGGATGAGGTTGAATTGTTGACTGCCCGTGAAATACAGGTGCTCCAGCTGGCTGCCCGGGGACTCAGCAACAAGAATATCGGCTTTGAACTGGGGATAACAATGCGTACGGTAAAAGGACACCTCGCTAACATCTATACCAAGATGAAGGTTAAATCCCGAACGGAAGCTGTTTCCAGCGCCTTGAAAGAAGGATGGATCACCCTGGAGGATATGGGATAGGCACAGCCAAGGAAAGGGCTTACAGATAGTAGAATGCCATTTTTGAGGAAGTTTCCCTAACAATCAAAAAAGGCCCTCCCGCTTTAAGCGAGAGGGCCTTTTCATTCAAGGGTTTTTAGCCAGCGCTTAGGCTGCCGGCTGCTGTTTACCCCGGATTCCGAACACAATAGCCAGAATCACTGCTATTACTGCAATGATAAGGGCCACTATGGCCAGAACTCCACTGGTACCACCGGCGTCCTCGCCATCAGAACCTTTCGGACCAGCCGGACCAGCCGCACCAGCCGCACCAGCCGCACCAGGATCGCCCTTTGGGCCCTGGGCAGCGGTCACGGCGAACGTGGCTTCCGCCGTCCTGTATCCGTCGTCAGCTTCAATGACGTAATCGGCAACGGTTGTTGTTGTCGGTATTACACCGGCAACGAAAGTGCCATCAGCGCCAACAGTAGCCGTAGCTACTTTCTCGCCATCGAAACTCACTGCAACTGTACAATACGGGGTGAATCCTACCCCAATCGCATTGGTGGCTACACCTTCAGTTGGCTTCAATGTGATTCCTGCGGTACCCATTGCTTCCGTGTAGGCATTCAAATCCAGCTCGGTATATTCACCGGTTACCCATGCCACCGGATCAGTCGTGCCACTTTCATCACCATCGTCGACCACAAACTGAATGGTCTCGCCTACAAAACTACCGGCCACGTTAATGACGTACTCATCATCCGCCAGTTGCGTACCAGTAGCAGGAATAACTATTCCTGTTACTGTAGAGACCACTTCCTCTCCACCTACCTTGGCCGTTATCGTCGTGCCAGCTTCCACGCTCTGACCGTTAAGGGTCACCGCGCCATAAAAGCCGCACGTCGGAGGACCAGGCATATCTGCTGATCCTTCCTGAGCCAAGGCAACTGCGGGGAGGAGGAGCATGGCAACTACCAGCATGGCAACTAGAATTCTAACTTTTGGCATTCATTCCTCCTTCCTTTGTTAATCTCTTTTTTTCTAGAGATGACCCTGCCCTTCAAAGACAGGGCCATCTCCATTAAGACATTCTTTATCGTCTAGTCCTGCCAGCCGATAAGGTTCCAGCCTGTAATCAGGTCATACGTATGAGCGCCATAAACTATGGCACAATCCTCGGTGACATTCACCCAGTAGCCTTGGCCTCTGTTAAGGGTATCAAACTGATCAGGAGCGCCTTCATCGACGTCATAGACCAGCCATTCTTTGGTCTTCTTGTCAAATGTCCAGACCCGGGTGTATTTGCCATCAATAGTGGCAAAGCCGTCTTCCACCGAGATATCGCCGCCCGCACCGGCCATGACCGTGAACGGGCAGGTGATCGGATTGCCTTCAGTAACCAGAGCTAATACAGCCTGGCCACCCGGCATCACGCCCGGAACCGTGCCTTCAACTTCAAAATAGCCTTTGGCATCAGTCAGAGGCAGAGTGTCTATTCGGGAAACATAGGCACCAGCGATCGTCAACTTCTGCAGCTGCGTCAGCGGCTGGAAGCCCGTGCCGGTTACCATTACCTTCTCGCCCGCGGCTGCGGACTCAGGATCCACACTGATGGTTGGGGTCGTCACTATGAAATTAGCCTTCAGTGACGTATTATCGCCTTCCGTTCCCCAGATCTGCATATTTACTTCATCGCCAAGCATCTCAAACGGAGGTACCTTGAACTGGGCCCAGATATGACCAGCACCATCGGGATTCTTAACCGCGATCGTCTGCTCAGTTGGCTCAGTAACAGTGGTGTACTTAATCGTTACGAAGTTGATATCCCCGGGCAGCCAGCCATCGCCTTCCACGGTTACCAGCGTTCCGCGCGGGCCTTGCTCCATATCCAGAAGCAGCGTGGGGCGAGTAATTTCGAATGTGGCGCTGGCAGTCATAACATCACCATCATTATCCTCAACCCGCACTTCTATCACGTTTGTGCCGTAATTGAAGCCCAGACCATCGTTGGCGGCATTAAGGTCTGCATCAACCTTGATGGTTTTTGGAATCACGTCTCCGGAACTGCTCAATTCAGCAAGATTGGTATCATTATCTTTCGTACCATTGATGTAGAGATCAGGCCCAGTATTACCATCATTGATACCGGAGCCGAAATCGCCACCACTAATCATGATACTGGTGCCAAACGGGCCGTTGTCAGGGATAATAGTCAGTTCGCGGCCAGTAACCGTGAACATGCCCTGGGCTGCCAAGCAGGTGCCGGTGGTCGGATTGTAGACAGTGGGACTGGTCGGATCGAAGAAAACGATCACTCCCTTCAAATCAGCGGAGGCATCCTCAGGGATAGTACCCAAGATAGAGAAATTACCTGCATCATCAACCTCGATAGCTGTCTGGCTTATGTCTCCTGTTGCCGTGGTATTGCCATATACCAAAACAGCTTTACCGATGGTCTCACCCGGGCAGAAACCGCTGCCATCAATGGTTACAGCGGTTCCCGGAGGACCACTGGCGGGATCAACGGTTACCACGCGCGGGTCAACATTAAACTCAATAGTTTGCGCATATACAAGAGTTCCTGCCCCCAAATACACATCAGCACAGCTTATCGTCTGCGGGCCGCTGGCCGTCATCCTGTCGATTTTTACGTCGATAGAGAAGTCATCGCACAATCCATCGTTGTCCAGGTCCTTAACCAACGTGGCGTAATTGGTATTTATGTAAGCCTGAGTTACATCTACACCAGCCGGAGTTTTCAGCAAATCACCACCAATTTGTATATTACCGGGAACGATGGCCCAAGTGCCGGTGGAAACCAATGCACAATTAGGCGTCCCCACGGTAGGCCCATTAAAGTCATATCCCTTGACCGTGAACGAGGTGCAAACCGGGCCTGATGTCTTGGAAACCTCGATCCTGGGTGTTACGACGAACCCGGTAATGTCACACTCTCTGCCGGTTCCGTCTTTCAGCGTTGCTGTACTGCCAGCGCCAGCACCGTATGCGGTAAACTCAAAGGTTCCGTCCGTATCCACGGTGCCCTGCCCGTTGACAGCTCCGGTTGCATGCACGGTATCGCCAGCATGGAAACCGGCACCACTTACTGTGGTTTCCTGTCCATCAGCAAGCAACTTGGGACTGGCTTTAGCCCAGTCTTCAATTTCGAACTCTCCCTCACCTATCTTAGCGCCCTCAATTGCCACCTCAAGCGTATAATATGAATCGGGAGCACCGTCACCGTCTTCCTGAGACAGCTGGGGATTGATAATACCTGCGGAGTAGCTGATGTTAATTTCACATGTCGCGCTAGTGTTAGCTGCACCTGCTGTCAAATGCAAAATTTGCCCGTCTACATAAGCACCTGTAGCGGCAGTGCCGTCTATATCACAGTATTTAACATCGCCGCCAGTTGTAGTGCTCAGGTCTAAATTGCTTATATCGACCCCAGCAGGAAATGTCAAAGCGACGTCATTACCAGATGCAATATTCGACGAATTCGCATCGATTTCAATAACGTATCCTGATTGTACGTTCGCCTTCAGATTTTGCGGGGTAACACTGTTAACATCAGGAGTATTACCCGGGGCAGCCGCGCTTGCCGGCGCAGTGGCCACAACGCACAGGGAGGCGACCATTGCCAGGATCATCATTACACTAAATATCCTGTACTTCATCTATTTTCTCTCCTTTCTTTGATTTAAAATTTTTCCTCCGGAAAACGATTCCGGAGACCCTTTGCGGGATTTTTTCCGTTTTGGCTCTTCATTTATCTTCTTCCCTTCAGTCACACCTCCTAATATTTTATTTTGAATCTAAATTGCAACCGCAAATACAGGCCGCAATATCACCCAACTTTAGCGCCCGGCTGGGGGTAAACTGTTTTACCAGTGGGGAATAAGAGGAAATTGATGATTTAACAGCAAAAACTACCTTACCGTTTCCCGGCGAGGTGGTAAAGCCGCAAGTGGAAATTGCTGTGTTGGGCAAATATCTGCTCTCGACCATTAGAATCATACCTTTTGTATCATGTTCAAACTATGTCTGTCAATACCTTTTGAGATACGCACATAGCCTGCACTACCATAGGTTTCATAATCTCAGACGGAACCGGCGCTCAAAAGGTTCCATAACACAAAAAAGTGGCTCAACACGTTGAGCCACTTTTTTAAGTCCTACCTTTATTATTAAGGAATCTCTGATCAACCCCCTGTATCCCCCAATCTTGGGGGATTTTTATAGCTGGGGGGGGGCACCCCCAGACCCCCGAAGCCCCCTCTTGTTCAGAGGTTCCTTAAATATGCTATGTCATTCCGGCCTCCGAGCCGGAATCCACTCCCCTCACCACTCTGGATTCCCGCCTTCGTGGGAATGACATTGTTGGGTAAAAAATATGTCTTCTATTTAATTGCCGTGTTAATAAAACGGGATTTACATTTCTCTGGAAAGCTGGTTCAGGAATTCGGCATTGGACCCGGCTTTGCGCATTCTATCGAGGACCCGTTCAGCGGCTTCAGCAGGCTCGGAACCGCTTGAGGAAACCAGGGCCATCATGCGGCGCAGCAGCCATACCTGTTTCAGGGTTTCGGCATCGAGCAGGAGTTCCTCATGCCGGGTGCTGCTGCGCTGGATATCAATGGTCGGGAATATGCGGCGGTCAGCAAGCTTGCGGTCCAGATGGATTTCCATGTTGCCTGTGCCCTTGAACTCCTCGTAGATCACATCATCCATGCGGCTGCCGGTATCGATTAGGCAGGTGGCAATAATCGTAAGGCTTCCCTCTTCCTCGGCATTGCGGGCTGCGCCGAAGAACCTCTTGGGAGGATAGAGCGCCCCGGTATCAACGCCCCCTGTGAGAGTGCGCCCGCTGGAAGGCATGGACAGATTATAAGCACGGGTGAGTCTGGTAAGGGAATCGAGGAGAACCACCACATCCGCCCCCAGTTCCACCAGCCGCTTGGCCCTCTCCAGCGCTACCTCCGCTACCCGGATATGCTCTTCCACGGGCTCATCGAAGGTGGAACTGGCCACTTCGGCATCAACCGATTTCTTCCAGTCAGTGACCTCCTCGGGCCGCTCCCCGATAAGACACACGATGAGATGGAGATCATTATAGTTGGCCAGAGCTCCATTGGCGATATGCTTGAGCAGGAAAGTCTTCCCTGCTTTTGGAGGTGAAACGATCAACCCTCTCTGCCCTCTTCCGATAGGGGCAACCATATTCACCAGCCTGGTATCAAGCTTGTTGGGCGCGGTTTCCAGATTAATAAGCTGGTTGGGATAAATCGGGGTCAGGCGCTCAAAATGGGGGCGCTCCTTGGCTGAATCCGGGTCAATCCCGTTCACCGCTTCCACGCGCAAAAGCCCCGAATAACGCTCCCCGTTCTTGGGCGGTCTCACCTGCCCGGTAACGATATCACCATTGCGGAGGAGAAAGCGCCGAATCTGGGACTGGGATATGTAAATATCTTCCGCCCGCGACCGCAGGCTGTCCTGCCGCAGGAATCCATGACCCTCCGACATAATTTCCAGAGCCCCGCCCCGAAAGGCATGTCCCTGCTGTTCGGTATAGCCCTGAAGCAGACGAAGGACCAGGTCCTCTTTCTTCAAGGAAGAAAGTCCGCTAAGCCCCAGGTCTCTGGACAGATCCAACAGTTCGTCACGGGTTTTGCTGTGCAGTTCGGCGTAATTCACAATGCACCTCCCTTTCTATTCATTAGTAAAAGAAATGCAGCATATCTGCACTTCTATTGTTATTGGATGTAGCAACATCTAATTATGTAAAGGGGATAACAGGAATTCCGTCCCCGGGAGCAAACAAACGCCGATCAAATGGGATCAGCATTGCCGTTAGCTGTAACGAAAATGGGGCCGGTTATTCTTTAGCTCCGGGAAACCCTTTCCCAATCCGCAGCAAAGAGAGATATTCCCTTTTCAGTAAGGGGATGTTCTATCATTTGCATCAAAACTTTATAAGGAACCGTAGCGATATGAGCGCCCGCCTTTGCTGAAGCTACACAGTGCAGCGGATGCCGTATGCTGGCCGAAATCACCTGGGTAGGGAGATCGAATTGTTTGAATGTGGCAACGATATCGGCGACAAGCTGTACGCCATCGTGCCCGACATCATCCAGCCGACCTACAAAGGGACTGACATATGTAGCCCCGGCCCGCGCAACCAGCAGGGCCTGATTTAAGGAAAAACATAAGGTCAAATTCGTCTTTACTCCCTTCAGGGAAAGGGCAGCAGTCGCCTCCACTCCCGCAGGGCAAATGGGCACTTTGACTACCACATTGGGAGACCAGGCAGATATCTCCTGCGCCTCCTCGATCATATCCTTCGCATCCGTACTGACCACTTCAGCCGAGATGGGCCCATCCACGATTGATACGATCTCCTCAATCACCGATTTGAGATCACTCGAATTCTCCCTCGCCACCAGCGAAGGATTGGTGGTAACCCCGCTAATCACGCCGAGCCTGGCTGCCTGCCGTATCTCTTCAATATTAGCTGTATCCAGGAATATACGCATGAGCACAACTGCAAAGTTAGATTGTTATAGGAACCACGTCTTACGGGAAATTAAGTTAAGAAAGGTGACCAGAAGCTATCTTTAGTCTGACTATACCACAGACCAAAAGCCTTTGTCTACCACCATTCACATTGTCTGATCTGTTCCGGGGAATTAACAAATCGCTGATGTGAATTCAGGCGAAGGATTCATCCGCACTGCTCGCAAGGAAAGGGATCTATTACTGATACCCCGCAGGATCATTTCTGACTTGGCAAAGAATGTGAGTTGCCGACGGACACTTCCGAATGATAGAATTAATCGGTATAGTTCTCAGGGGGTTAACTATGGCAGAAAAAGTAATACTGGCCTATAGCGGTGGACTGGATACATCGGTAGCCATCAAGTGGATAGCCGAAACATA
>CAZJQZ010000107.1:0-8030 GCA_964548045.1 uncultured Dehalococcoidia bacterium
TGAGGACCCTCAGTCTATGGACAATTTGCTCCAGAGCCTGGGGGCCAATGTGAAAAACTGGTCATATAAGACTGATTGCTGCAGTGGCAACTTGATTCTCACATTGCCTGAGATTTCCCATAAGCTAATTCAAAAACTGCTTGATATGGCTCTGGAGGCAGGTGCGGACTGCATTGTTGCCGGATGCCCTATGTGCCACAACAATCTGGATAGCTGGCAAAAGGAAATTTCGCAAGAGAGTGGCAATCAGTACAATATCCCGGTTTTCTATTTTACGGAATTGATGGGGCTGGCTTACGGTGATCCATCTGTAGAAAAATGGCTTGGCCGGCATGCAACGGATACGATACCGTTCCTTAAGCAAAAAGGATTGCTGTGAGGAAGTACATATTATGAGCGAGCAAGATATCAAATCAGGAAATGGCAAGGTAGGGGCTGTGCTGGTGGTGGGAGGTGGAATATCGGGAATGCAGGCATCTCTTGACTTGGCAAACTCCGGCTTCAAAGTTTATATGGTGGAGGAAACCACCTCTATTGGTGGAAGAATGTCACAATTGGACAAAACCTTCCCGACCAACGATTGCTCAATGTGCATGATTTCACCTAAGCTGATTGAAGTTGATAAACACCTGAATATCGAACTGATAACCCACGCACAGTTGCAGTCGCTGGAGGGTGAAGAGGGCAATTTTACCGCCAAGATTCTTAAAAAAGCACGGTTTATCGATATGGATAAATGTAGTGCATGTGGTGATTGCACAGAAGTTTGTCCGGTCTCTTTGCCCAACGATTTTGAGCAGGGCCTTATCCTGCGCAAGGCTGCCTACAAACGCTATCCCCAGGCAATTCCCAGTGCTAATGCTATCAGCAAGCTGGGAACTGCTCCGTGTAAGGTGGCGTGCCCGGCACACATCAGTGCTCAAGGATACGTTGCGCTAATAGGTCAGGGGAAATATCGCGAAGCTGTGAACCTTGTCCGGCAGGAAGCCCCGTTTCCCGGCGTTCTTGGCAGGGTATGTACACATCCTTGCGAGAGCAATTGTACCCGGGGCAAAATCGATGAGCCTATATCTATTTGTCGGCTGAAGAGATTCATCTCCGATCAGGTTAAGGGAGAGGGAGATGACAATCCGCCGGAACGGATGGAAAGCAAGGGCAAGAAAGTGGCAATCATCGGATCGGGGCCGGCAGGGCTTACCACCGCTTATTTTCTAGGGCTCTGGGGATATGATCCCACTATATTTGAAGCACTTCCGGTTGCCGGTGGGATGATGGCAGTGGGTATTCCTGCATACCGTTTGCCTAAAGATATACTTGAATATGAAATCGAGTTCGTAAAATCCGCTGGAGTGGAGATAAAGACTAACACCCGGATTGGTGAATCGATAAAACTGGGTGACCTCAAAAATCAGGGGTTTGAGGCTACTTTTGTGGCCACCGGTGCCCATCGTAACATCCCGATGGGCATTGAGGGAGAAGACTTGGAGGGAGTGATCCCGGGCGTAGAGTTCCTGCGTGATGTTGCTTTGGGCAATCAGACCAAGCTCGGTGAGAAAGTGGCGGTAATCGGTGGCGGTAATGTGGCTATTGATGCTGTAAGAACGGCGGTTCGTATGGGGGCTAAAAAGGCTTTCATCTTGTATCGTCGATCCCGTGATGAGATGCCGGCCAATCTCGAGGAGATTGAAGAGACAGAGGAAGAGGGCATCGAGATTCGTTATCTGGCAGCTCCTAATAGAATTGTTGGGGAAAATGGAAGGGTTACCAAAATTGAATGCGTTAAGATGGAACTCAGTGATCCTGACGAAAGTGGCCGGCGGAGTCCGGTCAGGGTGGAAGGTTCAGAGTTCACGCTTGATGTGGATACAATAATTCCGGCGATTGGGCAGGCCCCCGACCTTTCGTTCCTTGGCGAGGGAGAAATCAAGGCGGATAAGCGCTCACGGATCGAGACGCGGGATTTGACATTGGAAACGGATGTGCCGGGTATATTCGCCGGTGGTGATGTGGTGCTAGGTCCGGCAACTGTCATCGAGGCGATATCGGCGGGCAAACAGGCGGCTATTTCTATCGACCGGTATCTGCGGGGCGAAGATGTAGCAGCAGGAAGAGAGCTCGATCTTCAGGAAGCCGAAGTGACAATTGAGAAGGTCAAGAAGCAAGCTCGGGAGAAACCGTTAATGGCTTCTCCCGAAGAGCGAAGGACTGACTTCCGGGAAGTTACGCTGGTCATGAGTGAGGAGCAGGCTCAAGCAGAAGCTTCGAGATGTGTTAGCTGTGGACTGTGCAGTGAATGCTATCAGTGTGTAGTTGCCTGTCAGGCCAATGCCATCGATCACAGTATGAAAGATGAGGTCGTTGATCTCAAGGTGGGGTCGGTGGTTATGGCCCCCGGATTCAAACCTTTTGATCCCACTGTTATCAAGGGAGAGTATGGTTACGGGCGAATGCCGAATGTGGTGACCAGTCTTCAGTTTGAACGGA
This sequence comes from uncultured Dehalococcoidia bacterium, assembly GCA_964548045.1. Taxonomy (GTDB): domain Bacteria; phylum Chloroflexota; class Dehalococcoidia; order SZUA-161; family SpSt-899; genus JBGLNL01. The sequence goes on from CAZJQZ010000107.1 coordinate 2,485, forward strand.
TTCTTTCTGCTTCGGGGCCGTTTGAGGGACAGGTGCTGCGGCCTTCCGATGGGAAACATCCCACCAAGGTAGCCTGGATTCAATGCGTGGGCTCGAGGGATGAAACCTGTAATCGGGAGTACTGCTCTTCTGTGTGCTGCATGTATGCAACCAAACAATCGGTAATCGCAAAAGAACATGATGCCAACATTCAGCCGACTATTTTCTATAATGATATCAGGGCCTTTGGCAAAGGCTTTGAGCGATACTATGAATCAGCTCGTGATAAAACGGGTGTGAGATATGTGAGAGGTATTCCCTCTGCTGTAAAGGAACTACAGCAAAGCAAGAATCTGCTGTTGGAATTTCAGGGGGAAGATGGAAACAGGGTGCAGGAAGAATTCAATATGGTGGTGCTTTCTATTGGTTTGGAACCTTCGGAAAGCATTGAAAAACTTGCCGAAGCACTTTCTATAGAAACCGATCAATACGGTTTTTGCCAGACAGATGAACTTTATCCCAATCTTACTTCACGTCCGGGCATTTGCGTATCCGGGGCTTTTGATGCTCCCATGGACATTCCCGAATCTGTGATGAATGCAAGCAGTGCTGCTTTTAAAGCTTCAAATAAAATAGCAGAAGCACGCGGTACACTAACCACGGAAAAAGAGTATCCGCCGGAAAGGGATGTGAGTGGAGAGGAACCTCGAATAGGTGTTTTTGTTTGCCGTTGCGGATCCAATATTGCCCGGGTTGTTGATGTTCCCGCAGTGGTTGAAAGTGCCCAGACATTACCGAATGTAGTCCATGCGCAAGAGTTCCTTTATACCTGTTCCACTGATACCCAGATCAAGATTATCGATCTTATCAAGGAGCATGCGCTTAATCGGGTTGTGGTGGCCTCTTGCAGTCCCCGCACCCACGAGCCACTTTTCCAGGATAGCTGCCGGGAGGCAGGGCTGAATAAATTCCTCTTTGAAATGGCAAATATCAGAGATCAGTGTTCATGGGTTCATGCCAGTAATCCCGATGCAGCGACTGAAAAAGCCAAGGATCTGGTGAAGATGGCCGTCGGCCGTTCTGCGACTCTCGAGCAGCTCTACGAATCGAAGGCATCGCTAAATCGTGTTGGATTGGTGGTCGGGGGTGGTGTTGCAGGGATGACTGCGGCCCTGGGGCTGACCAACCAGGGATTCGATGCTGTTCTGGTAGAAAGGGAAGCCGAATTGGGTGGAAACATCAGGCACTTGTACAGTACGCTGGAAGGTTCTGATCCTCAGGCTTTACTTGTCTCACTCAGGCAAAGTGTCGCGCAGGATGAAAGGATAACTGTTTACGCCAGCGCAGAAATCAAGGAATCCACCGGATATATAGGCAATTACCATAGTGTTATTGAGACTGCTGATAGCGGAATTATTGAAGTGGATCACGGCATAGTGATTCTGGCAACTGGTGGTATTCAATATAAACCTACCGAGTATCTCTATGGCGAATCAGATAAAGTATTGACTCAGCTTGAATTAGAGGCGCGCATTGCCAAGGCTGAAGTTGATGTTTCCAAATTGAAGTCGGTGGTTATGATACAGTGTGTGGGCTCCAGGGAGCCGGAGCATAATTACTGTAGCCGGGTTTGCTGCAGCCACGCGGTGAAAAACGCCATCAGGCTGAAGGAGATTAATCCGGAGTGTGAAGTGTATATCCTTTATCGGGATATGCGCACCTATGCGATGAAGGAGCTTAAGTACCGAGAGGCCAGGGAGAAAGGGGTAACCTTTGTTCGATATGATGACGAAAGAAAACCGGAGGTAATCGAAGAAGCCGGTAAGCTAAAGGTACAGGTGTTTGATTCTGTACTGGGAGCGGATATTCAAATTGATGCTGATCTCACTATTTTGAGCGTCGGCATACGGCCGCAGGAAGATGCTTCAACGTTCTCCACAAAATTGAAACTTCCTCTAAATCAGGACGGGTTCTACATGGAAGCACACATGAAGTTGCGCCCCCTTGATTTTGTTAATGAAGGCATGTATATGGCCGGACTTGCACATTCACCCAAGTTTCTCTCGGAATCGATCGCTCAGGCGCAGGGTGCAGTTTCACGGGCTGTCACCGTGCTTTCACAACCGCATCTCATGACCAGTGGCGTTATATCAGTTGTAAATGAAGATAACTGTGTAGCTTGTTTAACGTGTGTGCGCTCATGTCCTTTTGGTGTGCCCAAATACGATTACGAACGAGGGGCGGTGTTCATCGAACCGGCAGCGTGTCAGGGCTGTGGGATTTGTGCCAGCGTGTGCCCTCGGAAAGCCATCAGTTTGCAACACTACAAGGATGGCCAAATTATAGCCAAGAGTGCTGCCTTGAGTTTAGTGTAGTTTGAGGAAGATGAAACCATGACGGAAAATTTTGAACCAAAGGTGCTGGCTTTCTGTTGCCACTATTGCGCATACTCGGCTGCTGATCTGGCAGGCTCCATGCGTTTGGAGTACCCCACGAACATCCGCATTGTGAAGCTGATGTGTACCGGTAAGGTGGAGCCTATTATCCTCATGAAGGCTTTCGAGAATGGGGCCGACGCCGTGATGGTCGCCGGGTGAGAGGAAGGCGATTGCCATTTCCTGGAAGGAAATTTAAAAGCAAAAAGACTCGTGAGTTACGTTCAACAACTTCTCGGAGAGGTGGGCATCGAGCCGGAGCGCCTGAAGATGTATAACATCGGGGCGTCTGACGCACCACTGTTTGCACAAGCTGCTAATGAGATGACCGAAGTCGCAAGGAAGCTCGGCCCAAATCCGGTGAAGAAGGAGATGCTGGCATGATTGTTGCGGAAAGAAAGCCCTTCGATGAAATTCAAGAAATGGTCAAGGGCTATAAGAAAATTATGATTATGGGATGTGGAACCTGTGTCTCCGTTTGCATGGCTGGCGGAGAAAAAGAGGTGGAATTGCTGGCAAGTCAATTGCGGTTGGCTGCCAGTAAAGAAGGGAAAGAGATAGAGGTTCTTGAAGAAACTGTTACACGGCAGTGTGATCGTGAATATATGGAACCTGTTCTGGAAAAGGCCAGAGAGTGCGAAGCAATCATCTCAACAGCTTGTGGGGTCGGGGTTCAGTTGCTCGCTGAATTGATTGAAGAGATTCCGGTATATCCGGGATTAAATACCAGGTTCATTGGCTCAAATGAGGCGGAAGGTATTTGGATGGAGCGGTGCATGATGTGTGGTAATTGTGTCCTTGGCGATACTGGCGGCATTTGCCCCGTTGCTATGTGCGCTAAAGGCCTGTTGAATGGCCCATGTGGTGGCACGAACAAGGGCAAGTGTGAAGTCAGTCCTGATAAGGACTGTGCCTGGACACTGATCTACAATCGACTCGAAAAACAGGGCAAACTGGATAACATCCGCAAGATTTTCCCGCCCAAAAAGTACGGTTTGCATGTCAATCCCATAACTCAGATCAACCCGGCGTATCAGCATGCCCAGATGGAGGAAGGCCATGCCTAAATTCAAGGAGGCGCTCAATTCAGGTAAATTCGTAGTCACGGCTGAGGTCGGACCTCCCAAGGGTGCCAATATAGAAGAAACACTCCACAATATTGATCTGATCAAGGAAAAGGTTGATGGTATCAACTCCACCGACAATCAGAGTTCAGTAATGCGTATATCCTCACTGGCGACTTGTTCTATAATCAAGCAGAAAGGCGGGGAACCCATTCTGCAGATGACCTGTCGTGACCGCAACCGAATGGGGCTGGAAGCTGATTTGCTGGGGGCCTACGTTTTGGGTATTGATAATGTTCTTTGCCTGACAGGTGATTACATCAGTGTCGGTGATCATCTCGATGCGAAACCGGTTTTCGACTTGGATTCAGTCCAGCTGATTCAGACTGTACGAATGATGGAGCAGGGCAAAGACCTTGGCGGAAATGAACTCAATGCACCGGTGAGTTTTTGCTGTGGCGCAATCGTCACGCCGGAAGCCGAACCAATTGAGCCGCAGCTTTTGAAATATGAGAAAAAAGTCAAGGCTGGCATTGAGTTTGTTCAAACTCAGGCCATCTATGATATTGATAACTTTAAAAAATTCATGCAGTATGCACGACAGGTTGACAGCAACGTCAAAATCCTTGCTGGAATCGTGCTCCTCACCGGTGCCGGTATGGCCAGGTACATGAATGCCAACGTGCCGGGCATCGTGGTTCCCGAAGAGTTGATCGAGGAATTGAAATCGGCAGAGAAAGGGAAAGCTGTTCAGAAAGGGATAGAGATTGCCGGACGGATGATCAAGCAACTCAAAGATGAGAAGATTTGCGACGGAGTGCATATTATGGCCATCGGGCGTGAGGGAGTTGTTCCCGATATCCTGGCCGCTGCTGGATTCTAACCATTTTCCCCGACTGTAAATATGGGTCATGAAATGTGCGTATCCTGTGAGGATTAAAGCCATCGTTTGCAGGTAGAAAGAGTGAAGTTATCTAGTAAAGCTTGATTCCAACAAGATGGCTGAGTTAGCCGAGAAAATCAAGAGCCTGTAAATCAAATGGATTTACCAAGTGGGGGCGAAACATTGGGCCCAATGTTTCGCCCCCACTTGCAATAATTGACATCGAGCGCATTAGATGTTATAAATTGAAAACCACATAAGTGGCGAGACAGAGAGGAATTCATGAGCGGTAAAAAAGTTCTGATAGTGGATGATGAACCAAATCTTACCAGATCCATGGCGTTCATTTTGCGCAAAGAAGGGTATGACATAGAGACAGCTGCAAATGGGGAAGAAGCAATAGAGAAAGTATGGAAGATAAAACCCCACCTAATATTACTTGACATAATGATGCCAAAAAAGAATGGGTATGAAGTGTGTCATGAAATAAGAGAGGAAATCGAGCTCAGAGATATCTACATAATCATGCTGACTGCTAAGGGGCAGGAAGTGGATAGGGAGAAGGGAATGGATATGGGAGCTGATGAATTTATCACCAAACCCTTTAGTCCCAGTCAGATTGTTGAACGAGTGAAGGCGGTATTGAATTAGGGGCGTGACCACCGTAAAGTAATAGTGTTTTGTGATTGAATAAATCATTGGCGAAATCAGGAGAGGTAGGGATGATGGCGCAGGAACCGATAAGCGAACCTTTGCATGACCTCATAGAAACTATCCATTTTACCGAGGCTGTATCCACAAAGATACACGGTCTGCGGGATGAGTCAACAATTTTCAAGACTGTAACGGATGAGTTTTCTAAACTTGAGGGCTATACGGCCACTATCCTGTTGTTGACCGATGATGGCAACTCCCTTACGCTTGAGGGCACATCTGTTCCGAAGGGTGTGCAGAAAGCTATGGAGCGGGCAGCCGGCTTGCTGGCAGGGCAATACAGGATAGACTTGAACAAGTCAAAATTGTTCAAGCAAGTGGCAAGGAAAGGGAAAACAATTCTGACCGGTGGCAAAGACATTATGGGGGAGTTGTTCCCAAGTCGGTTGGGCTCCGCTCTCTTGAAAGCTCTCAGAAGTCTGGCAGATGAGTTTTCAGTTTTAACCCCTCTCTACCGCAATGGGGAAATCA
>CAZJQZ010000108.1:0-7889 GCA_964548045.1 uncultured Dehalococcoidia bacterium
GCGTGGTCGCGCCCGGAGACTGCTCCAAACTGTAAATCCAAAAATCTTTCAACGTACATATTGAACACTTGTGAAAGCTTCACCAATTCATCACCGGAGACCTTTCGTTCCCCTCTCTCTAATTGAACAACTGCAGATCGCGAGATTTCCAAAAAATCGCCGAGCTTTTGCTGGGTAATTGCAGATCGCTCCCTTAATTGCTTAATCCTTTCGCCTACCTTTATCTTATCCATCGAGCCCCCCCCCGACTAGAGTTTTCCTTCAATTATAAGCCTTGTAAGATTATCTGTCAAGCATATGTTAGAATATCGAACATGCATCGCGCTAATTCGATACATTGCCATATTCTCAGCCCATTTGCTGTTTTCTACCCCTTCGTCCTTTGAAGTGATTTCACACTCAAGGCTAAAAACACCGCTGCAAACCCCAGCAGTGCCACAATCTGCGGCCAGATTTCAGCCAGCCCCCATCCTCGGACCATCACCGACCGCATCGCTTCGACACCATATGTTGGCGGTATTACGTACGAAGCCGGTCGCAACCACTCCGGGATAGCTTCCACAGGCCAGAAGATGCCGGCCAGCAAAAAGGTGGGCAGGACGATTAAGGGCAGAAATTGGACTGCCTGCGCTTCACGTTTAGCCGCCGCCGAAAGGAGTATCCCCAGACTTACGCTCACAAGTGCCAGGCAAGCTACGATGAGATACGCCAGAAAAGCATTCCCTACAATGGTGACCTTAAAGCCAACCGTGGCGATAATGAGCAATAGTGAAGCCTGAATCATACCGATAATTCCAAAGGCAATAACGTATCCAAGGACAATTTCTACCTCCGTCATAGGGGAAGCCTTGAGCCGTTCAAGTGTGCCGCTGGTACGCTCTCCAACGAAGGCAAGCAACGTCAACAACGTCGTGAGCAGGAAAATGGCAAACGCCATAATGCCCGGCACAAAGAAATCGATGAATTCCGCGTTTTCCCCGTAAACCGGGGCTTCGGTAACAGTAATCGGCATTTGCCCGCCCGATTCCGACATGGTTTGCGTCATGGCATCCCTGAGGGCCGTTCCTATCGCACCAGCCACATTCACGTTGCTTTTATCGGCCTTAAAATGGATGACCGCTTTGCTTTCCGCGATGCCCTGTGAAAAATCCGCCGGGAACACGATAGCGGCCCAGGCTTTCCCATCTTCCACCCTTTCGACCGCTTCCTGTTCGCTCTCGATGAATTTGACATTGACAGTCTTACGATCCAAATTATCGATGATCTTCTGCGCTAATGGCCCTTCATCCATATTCACGATGGCTACATCAACGTCTTCAACCTCGCCACTGAAGGCTATCCCGAAAAGGGTCATCGCCAGAACCGGTGCGACCAGAATGAGCGCAACCGTTCGGCGATCATGTCGCAACCCTCGGAAAATCCTCTTGGTGATCGCAAAGGCTCGCCTAATCCGCATCACGACCTCCTTTCCTGGCCAGCGCAAGGAAAGCATCTTCCAACGATTTACAACCGGTTGATTGGACAACATCTTTCGGCGTCCCCTCAGCGATGAGACTGCCCTCCCGCATCAATCCTATCTTGCTGCATCGATGGGCCTCATCCATATAGTGGGTAGTGATCATCACCGTCACGCCACGCTTGCCGAGATCGTCGAAGAATTCCCAGAACGAAGCCCGTAATTCCGGATCGACTCCAACTGTCGGTTCATCCAGAAAGAGTAGTTCCGGGCTGTGGATCATGCTGCACACCAGCGAGGTCCGATGCCGCATACCACCGCTCAAGTTGGCAACCGGGGTATTGCGCCACCTGGTTAAGTCGACAAATTCCAAAAGCCTTTTTTCTTCCTGTTGAATCTGCTCACGGCTCATGCCGTAGATTTCACCGAAAAGGCAGATGTTATCGTGAATGCTCAAATCGATATACAGAGCCGTCTCCTGCGGCATGTATCCGATTCTCGGAGCAATCGAAGTGTCGCCCACCTTCCTGCCCAGCAATAACGCATCACCGCTCGTCGGTTTGAGCAGGTTACAAAGCATTTTGATGGTAGTCGTTTTCCCGGAACCGTTTGGGCCCAGTAAACCGTAGGTCTCACCCTTCCCGACCTCAAGCGTCAAATTGTCGACCGCGGTAAATTTCCCGAATTTTTTCACCAGTTGCCGCGTTTCAACCGCTAATTGATTCTCCATGTTTTTGCTCATTTTCGGGCTACAATAATGCCCGTAATCCAGGTAAACACAAGTTCGCCATCCCTGAATTCAGGCTTCAGCCCGGCTTTGTCACCATCCATCGAATCGATCATCATCTCCCGGAGTCGTTCGGCCGTTTCCGAATCCGCTCCACCAAGCCGAATCCATTCATCAAAGGCCATTACATGAGACCACGATTTCACTTCGATAACGGTCAATCCCGCTTCCTTCACCATCTGCTCGATTTCCGACCGCTGCCACTGCCTCACTTCCGATGAATCACGGAGCTTTCCCATTTTGTTATGAAGATCGCTTTTTGATTTATCCTCGGATGAGACCACATCCATAATTACCACTCGTCCATCCGGCTTGCATACCCGGGCCATCTCACCAATTGCAAGCTGCGGATTGGCAAAATGATGAATCGAAACACGGCAGGTAATCGCATCGAAACTGTCATCGGCAAAAGCCAGCCGATCCGCGTCCGCCAGCGCCAGTTCGGTTTTGCCACCCCCTTCGAGTACCTCCCGTGCCTCCAAAAGCATCTCCAGCGTAAAATCGCTGGCAATCACCTCGGCGTTGATTTCGGCCACCGCCATCGCCATATAGCCTGTGCCGGTAGCCACATCCAGCACCCGATCCCCTTCCGATATCCCCGCTAAATCCATAACCAGCGCCAAGTTTTCCCGGTCAACCAGCAAGCTACTGCTGGCGTATTCTTTGGATTTATCACCAAAAAGCTGACGTGTGCGCGATTGCGGCGATGATGATTTTTCATTCATAATTCCATCTGCTCCTTTGCCTGTTCAAATTCCTGTTGCAGTCTTTCCGATTCTATCGAAAGCTCCTCCCACTCCGAGGTGAGCGAGGCTATCATATCCTTCAGCCGGCTGTGTTTTTCGATGGTCTTTTTCACCCTTTCGTTGTCCTCATAATGCACCGGATCGGCCATTAACTCCTGCACTTCAGCCATTTGCAATTCAAAATCGGTAAGGTTTTTTTCAATCTCCTCGATTCGGTTCCTGACAGGCGCGCTTTTGCGATAGTACTCGTTCCGTATTTCTCCTTCTATCTGCTTACGCTGTCGATCGCGCTTCCTCGATTCCCCGTCGTTCGATTTTCTTTTAGCAGGCATCGGCCCCAGCGGCTCAATAGCCTGTGGTATTGTTTTCTCTTTCGATTCCTTCCAGAAAAGAAAACCATCGTAATCGCCCGGATAAACCTGAAGTTTTCCATCCCTGACCTCTATGATCTTGTTGGCAATTTGCCGGATCAGCATTCGGTCGTGGGTGATAAAACACAACGTGCCTTTGTATTCCTGCAACGCATCGGTAAGAACTTCCCGCGATGGAATATCGAGATGGTTTGTCGGCTCATCCATCAACAAAAAATTGGCCGGGCGAATCAGCATCTTGGCTATCGCCAGCCGGGCTTTTTCGCCACCGGAAAGAACTGAAACCTTCTTTTCAACTTCATCGCCACTAAAAAGAAACGCTCCCAGAATCCCTCTCAATACCTGATCGGATTCGCCCGCCGCTATGCGGCGCAATTCGGCCAGAACAGTGTTCTCCGGTTCAAGCAGTTCGAGCTGATACTGGGCATAATAGGCACTTTCCACATTATGCCCCAACTTGCGTTCGCCTTTCTCGAACGGCAACACATCCGCCAGAATCCGCAAAAGCGTGGTTTTGCCTGCGCCGTTGGGCCCAATCAGTGCCACCCTGTCCCCTCGATTGAGCACCAGATTAAGACGGTTATATACCGTATTCGAACCGTACGACTTATGGACATTCTTCAGGGTGATTACATCCTCGCCGCTCCGGGACGGTTCCGGAAATGAAATGTGCACTTTTCTGGTCGAGCGAGGAGCTTCGATGCGCTCCATCTTTTCCAGCCGTTTTATGCGGCTCTGCACCTGAGAAGCACGGCGCTTGTCAGCACGGTAGCTATCGATAAAACGCTGTTCTTTTTTGAGTTTCAGATCCTGCCGTTTCGCCGTCGCTTCGCGGACCTCCAGTTCCTTCTCCCTGGCTGAAGCAAAGCTGGAATAGTTCCCCCTGTGAAAGACGACTTCGGCATGATCAAACGCCAGCACCTTGCTCACCACCCGATCCAGAAACGCCCGGTCATGTGAAGTAACCAGAACCGCACCCTGGTAGCTTTTGAGATATTCCTCAAACCAGATACACGATTCGAGATCGAGATGATTGGTAGGCTCGTCCAGCAGGAGCAGATCAGGATTTTGCAGCAGCAATTTGGCCAGTTCGGCCCGCATCAGCCAGCCGCCACTGAATTCGTTTAAAGTTCGATTGAAATCAGACTCTGCGAAGCCCAACCCCGAAAGGATTCTCTCAGCTTCATGTTCCGCATCATACCCCCCGGCAGCTTCAAACCGATGCTGAAGTTCACCCAGCTCGCGCATCAGCTCCGGGGAGTTATCTTCCGCCAGTTCTTCCTGTAAAATTTCTATCCGATGTTCCATCCCTTTCAATCGACTCGAAGCGCTGGCAACATCATCTAGCAAGCGTTTTTTGGAAGTGGGCCGGATATCCTGTTCAAGGTAACCTATGGTAGTCCTCTTGCGCATGGTTACCTCGCCGGAATCAGGGCTGGTATTCCCGACAATCAACTCGAATAAAGTGGTCTTCCCCGAACCGTTTGGCCCGATGATGGCAATCCTGTCCCTGGCACTGATATTCATCGAGACGCCGGCAAACAGGGTTCGGGCGCCGTATGATTTGGATAGGTTTGAAACAGTCAGCATGCTTTCAATTGACACCCTACGGTAAACCATCATACAATAGGCAGTAAGATAAAGGAAGAGACTTTTCACGCAAACGGAGGCTATATGTCCAACAAAAATGATATCAAGTGGGATGACGAAGTTGATGTAATCGTAGTCGGATTCGGGGGCGCTGGCGCATGCGCTGCCATAGAAGCAGCTGATAACGGTTCGAGTGTACTGGTGATCGAACGTTTCAGTGGCGGCGGCGCCACCAAAGCCAGCGGGGGAATCGTATATGCGGGCGGAGGCACAACGCAGCAGAAAGAAGCCGGATTCGAGGATACCCCCGAAAACATGTTCAATTACCTTAAAAATGAGGTTCAGGACGCGGTAAAGGACGAAACTCTCCGGGACTTCTGTAGCCAGAGCGCGGCAAACCTTGCATGGCTGGAAGAACAGGGGATACAATTCGAATCAAGCTGCTGCCCGTTCAAGACTTCTTATCCCCCCGATCCTTACCATCTTTATTACTCAGGGAACGAATCCTTTCCTCCCTACAATGAAACTGCTACTCCTGCTCCCAGAGGACACCGCCCCAAGGGCAAGGGGCTGCCGGGAAGTGAGTTTTTCGGAGGGTTGAAAGAATCATCCGTCAAAAAAGGAGTGGCAATTAGGTATCGAAGTAAGGCTAAACGCCTTATCACAGACAGTGATGGTAACATAATCGGGCTTGAGTTTTCAGCCATTCCCAAACACAGCATATTTTATTGGGCTCATAGATTCTCCAGTTATATTAATTACAAAATGCGCTATGTCGCCATCGGCTTTCCGCCACTTAACAAACTCTCTAGTGCATTTTTCGCCCTTTTGGAAATCAGGGGACGCACAATTAGAGTCCGCGCCCGAAAAGGCGTTATTCTGGCGGCAGGAGGATTCGTATTCAACAGGAAGATGATAAAGGCTATTGCGCCGGATTATCTTCCCGGGCCACCTCTCGGAACTATTGGCGATAACGGCAGCGGTATAAAGCTGGGCGAAGAACAGGGTGGTGCAACTGCCTACATGAACAGCGTTTCAGCATGGCGTTTTATCACACCGCCGGAATCATTTGTTAAAGGCATCCTCGTCGATCAGCAGGGCAAGCGCATCTGTAATGAACAACTATACGGTGCCCAAATGGGCCGATATATGGTCAAAGAGCACGGCGGAAAAGGATGGTTCGTGATCGATTCCGAAATCTGGAAGACAGTCCGTAACGATATTGGCCAGAGTAGAAATCGCTGGTTCCAGACATTGACCGCTCTTGTCAACCTATATTTAAACCGAAAGAAGGCTAATTCGATTGAAAAGATCGCTAAAAAGTGTCGCATCCCGGTCGACAAGTTAAAGGGCACCATCGATTCGTACAACGAGGCCGCGGGAAATGGAAATGCGGATGCAATGGGCAAAGCGGTCCATCATGTTCAACCGCTCATCACTCCACCTTTTTATGCCGTAAACTGTGAACTGAGTAACATGGTTTTCCCCTGTGCTACCATTACCCTCGGCGGGCTGGCTGTGGATGAGCAAACGTCGGAAGTGAAACGCAAAGATGGCTCTGCTATTAAAGGTTTGTATGCAGCTGGCAGAAACGCCGCCGGAATACCATCCAACGGATATGTGAGCGGATTGGCAGTAGCTCACTGTGTGTTCTCGGGTAGACAGGCAGGAAAGCATGCGGCGACCACAGGGTAATTGAGGAGCATTGTGCCCAAAGGTCTGCAAAGAATGTACACCGAGGTCCCGCCGACCTACGAATTCCTCAACCATCTGCTGACCTTTGGAATGGATATTCTCTGGCGCAGGCAGGCTGCCAAGATGGCCGTTGCTTCAGGCGGAACCTGCTGGCTGGATGTGGGAATCGGTACCGGCGAGATGGCCGCCAGTCTTTATCGACTGGCGCCTGAAGGAACGCAGGTTGTAGCTACAGATTTTTCACTTCCGATGATGCAAAAGGCCACGGAAAAACCGAAGCTGAAAGGCATCAATTTTGCGCTCGCCGAAGCAACTCATCTTCCCATTGCTGATAATTCTATCGATGCCATCACGCTTTCGTTTGCCTCACGAAACATCGATAGTTCCGGCAAAGGCAACATCCTGAAGTGTTTTGAGGAATTTCACCGCATCCTGAAACCGAAAGGTGTTTTCGTGAATCTGGAAACAAGCCAGCCGAGGCACAGGCTCATTCGAATCATGTTTCACCTTTATGTAAAGTTGACGGTTTACCCGATTGGGAGAATGGTCTCCGGATCAAAAGCAGCCTACACTTATCTCTCTCATTCTATGCGTCGATTCTACAGCGCAGAGGAATTAGCCGATATCATACGTCAGGCCGGATTCTCTGAAGTCAGTTTCAATCGACTGCTGCTTGGCGCGGCAGCTATACACAGAACCACGAAATAAATGGAACCGCAAAAAAGCTTCTTCAAAGGCATCGGCAGAAACATCCTTTTATTGGGAGTTGTCAGCCTGTTCACTGACCTTTCCAGCCAGATGGTCTTCCCATTGATTCCTCTGTATTTGACCACCGTTCTCGGCGCTGGCGCTTATACCGTGGGTATAGTTGAAGGCGCCGCCGAATCAACCGCTTCCATTCTAAAAGTGGTGTCCGGATACTGGTCTGACAGGATCAAGAGGAGAAAACCCTTCATACTACTCGGATATTCCCTTTCTTCGCTTACCAAGCCCCTCTTCGCCTTCGCCAGCATTTGGGGACTAGTGCTTTTCATCCGAATAATTGAAAGGATTGGTAAGGGTTTGAGAACTGCGCCAAGGGATGCCATAATTGCCGAATCGTCAGCGGAATCTGTGAGGGGTAAGGCATTCGGTTTTAACCGGGCTGCCGATGGGATTGGATCGATTTTGGGAGCTGTCATCGCTTTTGGGTTGCTTAATATCTGGGATTATGAGGATATTTTCCTACTCGCCTTTGTGCCGGG
>CAZJQZ010000109.1:0-3231 GCA_964548045.1 uncultured Dehalococcoidia bacterium
GTAGAGCGGGCGGCTGTTAACCGCTAGGTCGTAGGTTCGAATCCTACTCGGGGAGTACCACAATCAATGACTTTACATAAGTAATAGTCTTCAGGATGAAAGGGTGGGCCAATTTGGCCCACCCTTTTTTTCATGCCTAAAGATATTTTCGTGTTATACTATAAATAGATACTAAAAACCAGGAGAGAGACGGTGAAAAAATGGGTAGCAATGATGCTGGTACTAGCGGTGGTGGGGATAATCATTGGGTTAGTAGTGATCCCCGCGATCGCCCAAGGGGGAGGGGGTAAGGCCCAGATTCCCAATGCTATCGGCTATCAGGGATATCTGGAAGACGGCAGTGGTCCGGTAACAAAGACCGGTGTACAAATGGAATTTGCTTTATATGAAGCCCTTTCCGGAGGGTCACCTGTGTGGGCAGAGGTACAATCGGTAGATGTGACCAACGGGCTCTTTAGTGTTTTGCTTGGCAGTGGCAGCCCAATGGCGGCCAGCGACTTTGATGGTGACCGCTATCTTGGGATTAGCGTTGATAACGATGGAGAAATGTACCCCCGGCAAAAACTTGCCAGCGTGGCCTATGCCCTGCGTGCGGAAGTGGCCAACAAATCCTTTGCCCTGGATGCCCCGGACGGAGACCCGCAGAACGCGGTCTATGTGGATAATGCCGGCAACGTCGGTATTGGAACCGAAACTCCCACTTCCGAACTGCAAGTGGCAGGGGCGGTTACTGCCACAGCTTTTGCTGGCGATGGAAGCGGGCTCGATGGCTTATATACTCAGAGCGAGGTCGATGCGCTGCTGGCCGCTCACGAAGCACGTATCTCAGAACTCGAAACATCATGGAGGCCAGCGGAATTGGTAGAGACGAACAACACCTATGATGCTTTCAAGCCGCAGATAGGGCTCGATGGCAGCGGCAACGCCGTGGCGGTATGGCAGCAACAAAGCGGAACCGGTGATAACATCTGGGCCAACCGGTATGTCGCCGGGGAAGGCTGGGGAAGAGCGGAACTTATTGAAACGGGTACGGGCAATGCCAGTACCCCGCAGGTAGCCGTGGATAGCGATGGCAACGCCGTGGCTGTATGGTATCAATTCGGTGGAATTAGTCATGACATCTGGGCGAACCGCTATGAATCCAAGACCGGTTGGGGAACGGCGGAACTGATCGAGACAGATAATAAGGGAAGTGCTTACAATCCAAAGGTTGCAGTTGATGACAGTGGCAACGCGGTGGCGGTATGGCATCAATCCGATGGAAGCCGCAAAAGCATCTGGGCCAACTCCTATGTAGACGGAATCGGTTGGGGGACTGCCGAACTGATCGAGACTGATGATGCCGGACATGCTATGTACCCGCAGGTGGCCACAAACACGAAAGGCAGCGGTGTCGCGGTGTGGTATCAAGCCGATGGGGCGGGCCATGACGATATCTGGGGCAACTGCTATATTGCCGGGAAAGGCTGGGGAACTGCGGAGCTCATCGAAACAAGTACAGGGGATGCTGAAAACCCGCAGGTGGCAGTCGATGAAAACGGCAATGCCGTCGCTGTGTGGCAGCAATCCGATGGAACCAGGGACAGCGTATGGGCTAACCGTTATTTCGGTGGAACCTGGGGGACGGCGGAACTGATTGAGGCGAACGATGCCGGATTTGATTATGACCCACAGGTAGCGGCCTATGGCAACGGCAACGCCGTAGCGGTGTGGAATCGATGCCGATATGACGGAATTCATTATACTCATTACAACGTCTGCTCAAACCGTTACGAATCTGGAACAGGCTGGGGGACAGCCGAACGAATCGAAATGAACAATGCTGCAATCGACGATTCCCCGCAGGTCGCGGTGGATAGCAGCGGCAACGCAATGGTCGTGTGGCAGCAAAATGATGTCTGTACTAACATCTGGTTCAACCATTATGTTGTGGGGTCCGGTTGGGATAAAGCGGATTTGGTCGAGGTCGATAATGCCGGTGATGCTGCAAGACCGCAGGTAGCTGTAGATAACGGTGGCGACTTCCTGGCTGTGTGGGATCAATCCGACGGAGCCAATGCAGATATCTGGTACAGTCGTTATGATTGAGGTATGAATAGCCCGGCGGCTGGCATCGGGACAAAGAGTCATTGCTTGCCTTTGTCGATAAAGCAGGGCCTGAATACAAACAAGGGATAATCGATTAACATAATTAGAAATTGCATTCTACCAAAACTTTCGAGTGGGAAAAGTTGAATAGAGGAAGCCGATAATGAGAAAAATGCTCGGGAAGAGTGTGTATATCGAGCATATCAAGTATATCGAAATGAGAACCAGTGTTAAGAAAGGGCGGACAATTTGTCCGCCCTTTCTTAATCTTCAAGCAATTACCTTGAGTAAATCTTGAGCGTATCAATAAAACTACTGAACCTGATTGAACACGACCTCAATTTGAGGTGTTGGTGTTGTGCAGAGAGTTCTAAATGTAGCAATGAAGGGGAGTACCCCAAATACCAGCTTTACATAAGTAATAAATATTCAGAAGAAGAGGCGGGCCGCAATGGCCCGCCTTTTCTTTTTGTTTATCAAGATAGTATAATAGGTATAAAATAGCCATAAAAGGGGGAATTATGAAAAAGTGGTTCGGAGGAATACTGACGCTGGTGGTGGTGGGAATACTTATCGGATTGGTAGTGATACCGGCAATTGCACAGGGAGGGGGTGAAGCGCAAGTTCCCACCTCTATCAGCTACCAGGGGTATCTGGAAGACGGCAGTGGCCCGGTAACACAGACCGGTTTACAAATGGAATTTGCCCTTTATGAAACCGATTCCGGAGGATCATCTGTGTGGGCAGAGGTACAATCGGTAGATGTAACCGACGGGCTATTTAGTGTTCTGCTTGGGAGTGGCAGCCCGATGGCAGCCAGCGACTTTGAAGGGGAGCGCTATCTTGGGATTAGCGTTGATGGCGATGGGGAGATGACACCACGGCAAAAACTGGCAAGCGTGGCCTATTCTCTGGTGGCGGAACAGGCCAATACCGCCTTCTCCCTGAGCGCCCCGGATGGCGACCCGGAAGATGCCGTTTATGTAGATAATGCCGGGAAGGTGGGAATAGGCACCGGTACCCCGACTGCTGAACTGGAAATAGGGACGACAATTCCTACAAAGGTAAAATCTTCAAAACCCACTATTGTGGGAACCCGCGCCACATCAGAGTATGCTGATGGAGTCTATGTCAGCGGTAAAT
>CAZJQZ010000109.1:3331-7879 GCA_964548045.1 uncultured Dehalococcoidia bacterium
ACGCCTATGTGGCCGATGGTGATAAAGGACTTAAGGTCATCGATATCTCCGATCCTACCTCTCCTACTATCGTGGGAACCTGCGACACATACTGGGCTGATGGAGTCTATGTCAGCGGTAAATACGCCTATGTGGCCGATGGTGATAAAGGACTTAAGGTCATCGATATCTCCGATCCCACATCCCCCACAATCGTGGGAACCCGCGACACATCCTATGCTGAAGCGGTCTATGTCAGCGGGAAATACGCCTATGTGGCTGATGGGAATGCAGGACTGAAGGTCATCGATATCTCCGATCCTGGCTCTCCTACCACTGTGGGAACCCGAAATACACCAGGCTCTGCTTATGGAGTCTATGTCAGCGGCAAATACGCCTATGTGGCTGATTATGATAAAGGACTGAAGGTCATCGATATCTCGAATCCCGGTTCCCCCACAATCGTGGGAACCCGCGACACATACTGGGCTCGAGGAGTCTATGTCAGCGGGAAATATGCCTATGTGGCTGATGATTCTGCAGGATTGAAGGTTATCGATATCTCCGATCCTGGCTCTCCTACCACTGTGGGAACCTGCGACACATACTGGGCTTATGGAGTCTATGTCAGCGGAAAATACGCCTATGTGGCTGATTATACTGCAGGACTGAAGGTTATCGATATCTCCGGTATTGACACCCCGGCCATATCCGCCGGGAACGTAGAGACAAGTGATATCACCATTAATGAAAACGCTGATGTTGGCAATAACCTTTATGTGAGAAACGGAGTCAACATTGGGCCGGGCGGGCTTTATGTAGATGCCGGGAACGGTATTACCACCGATGGAGAGATAGTGGCCTTGGGAACCGTTACCGCTCCTGAATTTGCAGCACCTTTTTATGTCAGCGGGAGTGCCACCATCGGGAATCCCAACGGTTCCGGGCAGTCGACCTGGCAAGGGACATCGAGTTATGCCAACGATGGTTACCTGGAAACCCCATGGGTGTATGCTTCCATGTTCGAGGCACCCGGTGAAAGGGGCACCGGCTCAACTGGAATTGCAGTGGGGGCTGGCAACGGGTATACATCCGATGATCAGATTTCCCTGATAATCGATGGCAATGAAGTGCTGCGAGTGAACTCGAATGGCAAGGTTGGCATCGGCCTCACCAATCCTGACAGCATGCTGCAGGTGGAAGGCACTGCCAAGGTTACGCAGCTGATTTCATCGGGGACTCCTGAGGGAATTATCACCCTCCATCGGCAGAACAACGAAGCGGGCGGCGGGAAACTGCTCTTCAAGAATTTGGCCGCCTGGTATGAATGGAATATCTATCAGACGGATGGGACCAGCAGCGATTTGCGTATCGCCGGGGGAAGCGGGAAATCCAATTATGATGACCTGCCAGATCGTTTGACGATCACCAATGGCGGGAATGTGGGGATTGGGACAACGAGTCCTGCCCGCAAGCTGCATATCAGCAACGTGATGCGGCTGGAGCCGAGGGCCAGCGCCCCTTCCAGTCCAGCTAATGGCGATATCTATTTCGGGACCGATGGATATGTTCATATATATAACGGTGCATGGAATAAACTGGATATGACCCCTGATTAGAGTGAAAAAGGCTAAATAGAGGAAGCCGATAATGAGAAAAATGCTCGGGAAGCGTGTGTATATCGAATAGACCGAGATAAGAAAAAGGGCGGATAAATTGTCCGCCCTTTTTCTTATCTTCAAACAATTACCTTGAGTAAATCTTGAGCGATCAATACAATCCCCGAACCTTATTGTGCATGACTTCTATTTGTGTTATTCAGAGAGCCCTAAGAAGGGGTCAGGTAATTTGCTTCACAATTTGCTTCCCCCTTATTCCCTTCGGTTTTCGTTTCCTTTTGCAATTGAGATGCTCAGTCTCAACCAGCCAATCCCTGCCTGCCTGATACCCTTGACAAAGCATTCATGTTAGCTCACTATTTTATTACTGCTTTTGGTCCCCCATATTTATCGAGGAGTAATTGTGGAGTCAAAAGAGAACGAAGAACGATATCGCCTGCTTGCCGAAAATGTGACTGACCTCATCGGCGCGTTGGATATGAATCTGAATGTCACGTATATGAGCCCGTCGATTGCACGCTATTTTGGGTTTGGTCCTGAGCTGGCTATCGGGAAGCAGTGGAAAGACTATATCAATACAGCGCTCACCCCCGCTTCGGCTCGAATCGCTGAAAGGAAAGTCGATGAAATACTGACTCTCAGCAGGCAGGATAATCTGGATCCGTTTCAGTCGTGGCTATTGGAGCTTGAGTTTAATCGTGGTGACGGCACGACGGTCTGGACTGAGGGGCGGATAAGTATCCTGCGTGATCCCGATGGAAAGCCTGCGGAACTGGTGGGCATTGTCCGGGATATCGATGAGCGTAAGAAAGCGGAGGACGCGCTCAAGCGCTCCGAGTCTCAACTCAGGCTTCTTTCCCGGCGGGTTCTGGAAGTTCAGGAGGAAGAACGCTCACGCATTGCCCGTGAATTGCATGATCAACTCGGGCAGGAATTGGTCGCTCTTAAAATTGAAGCGGTTTCGCTTGCCGAACGTCTGGAAGATTCCCAACTGCACGAACGTGCGGGTTCTGTCCTTTCTCTGGTAGAACAGCTTGATGCAACGGCGCACCGCATCGCAGTCAGTCTGAGGCCGGAGATTCTTGATGAGTTGGGACTGGTTCGCGCGATCCAGTGGTTCGCTGAGGATTTTGAACGCCGAAGCGGAGTGTCCTGCCCGGTTGAATCGCCTGTCGGGGAGCTTTCTCTTCCGAAACCGATTGCTACGTGTGCGTACCGAATTCTTCAAGAGGCTCTGACCAATGTCTGGAAACATGCAAAGGCTTCTCAGGTCAAAATCAAGGTGAGTACGAAAGATGACATTCTGTTTGTCAGTATTGCGGATAACGGTGTTGGTGTTGATCTGAAACGGCTTTCGGATGCGACTTCACTGGGTCTCCTTGGAATGCGGGAAAGAGCGCGTCTGGTGGGCGGGAAGCTCGATTTGAGAAGCAATCGGCGCGGTAAAGGATTTGTAGTCACCGCTCAATTGCCGATGGTTGAAGGTGAGGATGATTAAAGTCCTGCTGGCAGATGATCATAGCCTTGTGCGAACCGGTGTCAAACGTGTCATTGAAGAGGCGCCGGATATGCGTGTGGTGGCAGCAGCAAGTGACGGTATGGAAGTTATTCGTGTGTATGGCGATCATTTGCCGGATGTGGTGGTCATGGATATTTCCATGCCGGGTATGGATGGACTGGAGACCGCCAAGCAGCTGGTTGCACTGTATCCGCAGGCCCGTATCCTTATTCTTACCAGGCATCAGGAAGATCACTATGCAGTGCGCACACTCAAGGCAGGGTGCCTTGGCTATCTGACGAAAGGAACATCGACGCAGCAACTCCACGATGCCATTCGCTCTGTTTCACAGGGACATACATTCCTGACAGATGAAGGCAAGGATATTGTCGATCTGCAGCTCCTTTCAAGTCGGTCAGGAACAGATCAGGTGGAAAGCCTATCGGATCGTGAGCTGCAGGTTCTCATGATGCTGGCTCAGGGATACAAGATAAAGGAGATAGCAGCCGAGCTGAGTTTGAGCGCCAAGACTATCGAGACATATCGGGCCAATGTCCTGCGAAAGTTAAGCTTGCGCAACAACGTGGATATATGCCGCTTTGCTATTGAAAACGGTCTCGTTGACGGCCTGACACCTCTATAAAACCTTTTTGCATCGGAAATTCCTCCACAGAAATCAGGAAATTCCTGATAGACATCACTCTGCGTTTTGATTATTCTCTGAGCACGGGGGAATTGTGTTGATTGCTGTTGCAACTCACATTTTGGCAATCCAACTTTGGTTGGATGATTGGCATCCCTTCACAAAATACACTTTACATATGCCCAGATAGCTTACTACTACATGTAGGAGAGTACAAAAATGCATGTATTATGGGGAGTACTGATAATCGTAGCGGGTCTGTTCTTATTGGTCAGCGGTAGAATAAGAAGCGATTTTATTATCTACCGGCTAATAGTTGCTCGCTCGAAGATTCTATGGGGTGAGAAGGTATATCTTTTCCACCAGATTACAGGTGCAATAGTAATCGTTTTTGGTTTATTGGTGGCTCTTGGGTATATCTGAGTCACTTGAGTTGGATAGCGCCTGAAAAATGGCAACATAACAATCTGAGGGATAAACCATTTTGAGGGAGGCGGAAATGAAAAAGCTGGCAATTCTACTGGTACTGGTTTTTGCTTCAGGGCTAATACTGAACTCAATAGCTTGTGTGAGTGGTGATGGGAAAGCAACTTTTGCCCCTATGGCACAACCAGCAAGTACGATTACTTCAGACCCTCAAGTTATACTGGAGCCAGTTAAAATCACCATTGGCAACCTTACCGATCAAACCGGTGTAGGCTCATCGGCAATGTCCGTTATTGATCAGTCGCTTTACGATCTGGTTGATTATTACAATGAGCACAATTTGATTCCCGGGATAGAATTGCAAACAAAAACCTATGATACCC
>CAZJQZ010000110.1:0-7862 GCA_964548045.1 uncultured Dehalococcoidia bacterium
TTGCCATATTTCGCTGCGGGCGCCACCGCCGGAAAGACATATTTTTTGTGGAGCAAGGCCGAATTCTCGACCGAGTTCAAAGCAATCCTTTAGGCTCATGGTTATGCCTTCGAGAACAGCTCTGGCCATGTGAGATTTAGTGTGTCTGAGGGTAAGTCCCAGGAATACACCGCGCGCGTTAGCATCAGTATGAGGAGTTCTTTCTCCTGCCAGATACGGCAGGAAGATCAGTCCTTCCGATCCGGGAGCAACCTTTAAAGCTTTTGCGACGATAGTGTCGTACGTATCGATTTCCGGTTGACACAGCGTATCCCGAAACCAGCGCAGAGAGCCCCCTGCTGATAAGGTCACGCCCATTAGATGCCATTTGTTGGGCATGGCGTGACAGAAAGAGTGGAGACGACCTTGAGCATCCGAGACGTGCATATCGGAATGCCAGAAAACAACGCCGCTGGTGCCCAGCACGCATGAGGCCAATCCTTCCCGTATTATTCCATTACCGATAGCTCCTGCTGCCTGATCACTACCCCCACCGACCACGGGAATGCCCCGGGTTAGTTCTAAAACTGAGGCCGCTTCCTCGCTTACATATCCTGTGATATCGGTCGACTCATAACAGTCAGGGAGCCATTGCCGGGGTATTTCCAGCGCCTGCAACATTTCATCGGACCATCCGCGATTGGCAACATCAAAAAGCAGAGTTCCTGAGGCGTCGGAAACATCTGTAGCAAAGGTGCCGGTTAGTTTGTATCGGATGTAGTCTTTGGCGAGCAGCACTTTGTGAACTTTGGCGTACACTTCCGGTTCGTTTTCACGCAGCCAGAGTATTTTGGGAGCGGTGAAACCGGTGAGTGCTTTGTTTGATGTGTATGAGATTAGCTGTTCAAACCCTACGGTATCAATGATCTGCTGGCATTGTGATTCGGTACGTTGATCACACCACAGTATCGCGGGACGAAGTACGTTTCCATCGATATCCAGAAATACCGAGCTGTGCATCTGGCCGGTAAGCCCGACAGCCTGAATTTCTGCGTTTGACGGAGTTTTTTCAAGACAAGTCCGAATAGCGGAAACGGTAGCTTCCCACCAGTCCTCGGGATTTTGTTCGGCCCAGTTGGGTTTTGGAGTGAGCAGAGGATATTCTACGCTTTGGGATGCAGTAACATCACCGTTTTCAGAAAGCAGAAGCGCTTTCGCTCCGGTGGTGCCAATATCAATTCCCAAAACGCATTTCATGATCAGACCCTATTTATTTTCTTCGGCTGGCATGCACTTTTTCAATGAATTTGGTGTCAAGCCCCAAAGCTTCGTAGATAATTTCGTAAGCTTTGACTGCATCATGGGCGGCCTGAGCTTCATGAAGGGCAGGGCCATCGACTTTTGCAGCCAGAGAGTCGATCCATTCCCACTGATACACGCTCCTTCTGACTGCTTCAATCTGATCCTCAGTATAGGGGAAAAGATCGAATCCGATCCGTTCTCCGTTTTGGCCGTATCCGCAACGGCGGAGTTCTATTGCCAGTCCCAGTGTTTGCATAAAGAAGGAGGCGCCGACCATGTTATCATCATCGAACGTTCCCCAGCCGGAATTACCGTGATGATGCCCGAGCAAATTATCTTTTGCCAGCAATGCTGCGTATTCTGCCAGTGGTTCCCCATTCATAATAAGGTGCTGCCAGTCCATATTGATCTTAAGATTGTCTATCGGCACTCCCATCTCCTTTACTTTATGGATGACATACATTGTCATGCCAATATCACGCATGAGTATTTTCATGGCCGGTTCGGAACTTTTGTGTTCGAGCAAAACAGTGACCTGCTGCTGATTTGCCCAGTCGGTTATCTCAGCGATAGCTGAAACGAACCGCTCCCACACTTCACCGTATAGAATTTGGAAGGGATAATTATAGCCTTCACCGCCCGGCCAGATAATAAATTTTGCTCCAATACGGGAAGCTAAAGTTACGCCTTTTTTGGCTATTTCCACCGATTCATTGCGCAGCTTTTCATCCGGATTAATGAACGACCCCAGCGCATATTTGGGATTGGAGAACAATCCCAGGGCAAGGGCATAGATATCGGCTTGTCCGAGTGCTTGAGTAACCTGATCGATATTTTTCTCATCTACCTCGCCGGGGTAGTGAAATTCGTAGCCGTCTACCAGGTTACCTAATCCATCAACCACGCGCCCAACCTTCGTTACCATATCCTCTCCCACAGCTTCTTGGTGGTATCCCGAGGGCATGAATCTTGTGGCTGTTGGCCCGAATGCCCAGATACCGACGCTGTTTTTCACTCGTTCCATAGTATTTTCCTCCAAATGGAAATTGCTCAGTTACTCCTGCTAATCATGAAGCGCCCTTTTAAAGCATTTCGGTCGAGAGAATGCGATCCAACGAATACCTCATATTCCAGCGGTTCAACGACGAAATCCGAAAGAGTTTCATCATAATAAGCCAGTTTCATAACTGGCACCTCAAGTGTTGCTGTCTTTGTTTCACCGAATCCCAGTACAATTTTGCAAAAGGCTTTCAGTTCTTTGGGCGCTCGATCCACTGCCGATCCAATTGTCGAGATATACAGCTGAACGACTTCCTCACCGGCATATTCCCCGGTATTGGTAACCTCGATGCTCGCTTTCAAAATGTCTGTAGGGCCAAGTTTGTTTTGCTCGAATGAGAGATTGGCGTAGCTGAAAGTAGTGTAGCTGAGCCCGAATCCAAATGGGAATGCCGGTATGTTCCCGTCGCGTTCAAGCTTTCGATAGCCATGCCACAAATCATATTCTATGTGTGTAGCGTTTTTATCAAAGAAAGGCAGATGGTTAGCAGTTTTGGGAATCACAAACGGTAATTTGCCGCTTGGATTTGCTTTTCCGAGGAGGATATCGGCCAGAGCGTGACCGCCTTCCATACCGGGATACCAGGTCATCAGGATGGCCGGTACCTGTTCACGCCATGCTTCCATGATTATCGCACTGCCGCCCATAACGGCGACGATGGTATTGGGATTAATAGCGGCGATTGCTTTGATCAGCTCTTCATCGTGCGAACGCAGCGTGAGCGAATCACGATCTCCGCCCGGTGAGAATGTTTGCGATTGTCTCATGGTAACTCTTTTGAATAATAGCTTCAATAAAATGGGCAAATCCTTTATGGAAGGGCGAGGAAAGAGGGATACCAGTTCCCTTTGAGGTGAAGGCATGAACTCTCCTTCGTCTTCACAGGTATAACCGGCAACAAGTACCACCGAATCGGCGCTTTCAGCAACCAATTTGGCTTGATTGATATCCTTTCCATCTGCATACATCACTTCCGTCACACCCTCTGAGGCTTTCTGAATTCCTTCCAGCAACGTTACTATGTATTGAGGGCGAGTATTGCTAGATCCTCCATCACCTATATTGGGAATATTTGCCAGTTGGCCGATCACGGCCAGTTTTGTTGCATTTTGGAGTGGGAGCAAATCACCATCATTTTTGAGAAGAACCATCGATTTTTGGGCGGCTTCACGTGCCAGTGCCCGGTGACTTTCACACCCGATCAGAGATGAATCATATGATTTATCTGAAACCAGAAGCTGTTGGCGGAGTAGTCGTAACACCGCATCATCAATTTGCTCCAGCGCGACTTTGCCTTCTTTGACCAGTTTTTTCAGGCGTTTTTGGTACAGCATGGGAAATGGCATTTCCAGATCCTGCCCGGCTAAAGCTGCCTTCCGTGCGCTTCGCATGCCGAAGATGAAATCGGTGAGCACATAACCTTTGAAATCCCACCGCTTTTTGAGAATATCGGTAAGAAGTGTTTTGTTCTGTCCGCACCATTCACCGTTGAGGCTGTTGTAGGAACTCATCACCGCTGCCACGCCTTCATCAACCACTCTTTTAAAATGAGGGAGATAGATTTCGTGCAGTGCCCTTGGACTGACGTTCACATCAAGTTTGAAGCGGCTGTTTTCCATCGAATTGAGAGCGAAATGTTTGGCGCAGGCCATGGCGTGTTGCTGGATGCCCCGGGTAAGTGCGGCGCCCATCTCGCCAAGATGGCAGGGGTCTTCACCGTAAGTTTCCTGTGCTCGTCCCCAGGCCGGATGCCGGAGCAGGTTGATACAAACACCACCAAATAAGTTGCCGCCAAATGCTCGTAATTCTGATCCCATGGCATCACCGATGCGTTCTTCGAGGTTTGTGTCCCATGAAGCGCCCCGGGCCATAGTCACGGGAAAAGCAGTTGCCCCTGCCAGTACAATGCCGCGGGGACCATCGGCGAAACGGATGCCCCCAATGCCCAGACGAGGAATCGCGCCTGCGTTCCATGTATGGTGTGCATAGCCCCCGCTATCCATGTCCTCAATCCCGGCCCAGAACGGCATATCGCCATACATCATCTGGCATTTTTCATCCAGTGTGATCTGGGCTATCAGTTCGTGCGCTCTGGCATCAATCTGTTCATTGGTTTGCGCCATCTGTGAAATATTCTCCATTTATGATTACGGTTTCGTCAAGAGAGGATACCATCCATGATCATACCTGACCAGGCCTTCCTTCTCAGCGCTCGCCTCCAGAACGCACAGGTCATTCATGATGTACCGTTTAGTGGGAGTGTAGCTATAGCCGCTGGGACGAAAATCAAAGGCGAAACTCCACGATTGGGCTGTCTGGTAAAGAGCCTCAGAGTTAAAGCCATCGGGACCGGTTTCCTTTATGGTTTCTTCTACAATTTTGAACATCATTCGATAGTTACTCGCCGAGCCATACCCGGAGCGACTGAATATTTCATCCTCTTCTCCCGGATGATACTTAGCTACTAACATCCGGTGAAAATCAAGTTCCTCCTGCTGTGCATCAAACCAGTCGCCAGTGTATATAAAGAGCATGCCGTCTATTGCCGGCCAGGCTCCCGCAGCCCCAAGTTGTTGAAAGAAACCAGTATGCGGGGCGCCCCCAAACAGTTTGGCATCACTACCGGCATTCCGCAGCTTTTTAGCAAATTCGTGCATTATCATAGGGGGGAAAATGTAATCACAATCTTTCAAAAGCTCGACTTCGCTGGCCCAGTTAAACTTAAACTCCGTCAGATATCCACCCGCAAACTCGAATTGATCGGGGTGAGCCTTCGAATATTCCTCTATCGCCTGCACGAAACCAGAGGCATATGGTTCATCCCATGCAGCGACGCCAATTTTGGCAGGGCCATTCTTCTCGTAATCCCAGTCATTTTGGGCAATCCAAGATAACAGTGTATATGCTTCATGTTGTGGAATAACGGCTAGGCAAAAAACATGTCCCGGAGGTTCGATTGCATCCAGTTCGCCAACCAGCGTAAAAAGCACCTCTTTATCCAATTCAACCCTGGGTTCAAGAGTTACCGCAACTCCCGGAGCACATGTTACTATGAAATCAATTCCTTTGTGACGCAGCCACTCATAACCGGGAATGATTCTGGATGAGTCCATTTGCCCATCCCATTGGATTACCTTAAATTCCACCCCGGGAATTACACTGTTATCATTGTAATACTTGGCAATATCATCGAGAGCCATATTGACCAGTTCCATTCCACTGGCTCCCGGTCCGGTCAAATCGGTAATATTGCCGATTTTGATTGTGACGGTTTCAGCGGAAGTCTCAGAAGAATCCGTATCACCTTCACAGCCGGTCAATACTGATAGCAGCAAAGCTGCCATGATAATCCCTTTTGCTAGCCGCATCCAATCCCTCCTTGCAATGGTTTGCCACATATTTTAACCTCGCGTATCCGCTTCAATCTCAATGTCTTACGGAATGCAGTTCGCGCGGGCGATTTCCCCGAGCCGTCGCCCGCTCTGCCTGACAATGCGTTCCTGATTTGATCGATCGATTTCAACAAGCCCGAATTTTGGTTCATAGCCAAGCATCCACTCAAAGTTATCAAACGCCGACCACGCATAATAGCCACGTATATCTAATCCGTCATCAAGACAATTTGCAACGCCTGCAAGAGCCTGCTCATAGTATTCCGTACGGCGAGCGTCATCAGAAGTTGCTATCCCATTCTCAGTGACGGTCAGTGGCACGTTCGCCACTTCGTTAGCATAGCGAAGAGTTGCTTCCAGTGCCCGGGGCCAGAATTCGAAGCCCATTTGAGTCAGCTCAATACCTGCTTCCGGTTCCAGTTTACCCTCAGGCCCAATACGTGCTCGAGTGTATGTTTGAACTCCCAGAAAATCGTCTTCCCGGGCAGCTTCAAGGTAAACATCCTGCAATTCATGACGGATTTGATCACGTATAACCTCCCCGCCATCAACAGCTTGCAAGTCATCCATTGAAATAGTCATTCCAACAGGCATAGCCGGTTTGACTGATTTGATCGCTGATGTTGCCTGTCTGTGAGCTTCCAGAATAACTTCACGACCTTTTGGGGAAGGCGTAAACATGAAGGTATTCAGCTTGTCCGAAGGAGATATTCCAAGCAAAGGTTTTGCCGCCTGCATAAAACCCAGTTCCTGAAGATCGATTCCCCGAAGATGTACTCTGTTGATGACCACTGGAATATTCACTTCATTGATCGTACAGGCTTTATCCATAAGATCACCAAGACGTTTGGTAATTTCTGAACAGTATCGGGCGAATCTTCCGGCAGTATCTTCGTTCTCCCAGCCTCCTTTGGAAATCAGCCATCGGGGTGAAGTGAAATGATGAAACGTCACCATCGGCTTGAGGTTGTGTTCGTGACAAACTTCAAGCATCCGCCGGTAGTGATTGATAACAGCATCGGAAAAGTATCCTTCCTCAGGTTCTACTCTTGCCCATTCAATAGAGAATCGATAGCTGTTAAAGCCCAGTTTTGCCAGAAGAGCAATGTCTTCTCTATACCGATGATAGTGATCAATTGTATCCCCTGATGGTTCTGCAAACAGGGTTTCAGGCATACGTTCAAGAAGCCAGAAATCGCTATTGATGTTATTCCCTTCGACCTGGTGAGCGGCCGTTGCAGCGCCCCACAGGAAATCTTTCGGAAATGTTGTCCGCATGTTATTGATTCCTTCTCATGCACTGTAATTCAGTGCGTTTCATTCCACTTTCTGGTTTCATCCAGCATGGCATAATAGTTTTCCACATTGATGAAATTGGCCAGCGAGTTTCCCGATCCCATGCAGAAACCACCTCCCGGAGCGCAGGCCTCGAGTATTTCCCGGGTTCGGGTTCTGACTTGGTCCTGAGTACCGCGAGAGAGCAGATCCACATCTAATCCACCCAAGATGGCAATCCGGTCGCCGTATTTTTTATACACTTCCTCAACCGGCTCGATATTGTCCTGAAAGCTATGCCGGGCGTCGATACCCACTGTTTCAATCAAATCGTCCATGATTGCGTCCACCTGCCCGCAGCAATGAAAAATGAAAGGTTTTCCGTGCTTATGGCAGGCATCGGCGATACGTTTTTGACGGGGGAAAACCCATTCTCTCAAGAACTTGGGCGATACCATAGTTGAATTGGTGTGGCCAAGGTCATCAGCATAAAAGATAGCCCCGCTGGCCGGGTGGGCGGCAGCCCTGTCCACGGCTGTCTCAGCCAGAACAGTCAGGTTTTCCAGGATATCTCCAATCAGGTCCGGTTCGTCAATGCTTTTGTACGCCATTTGCTCAAAACCCATAAGCGACCGCAGGTCCTCGAAGATTCCCTGGACGAAACATAAGACTTTCATTTCTGGCGGGATCATGCCTGGCAATACATCAAGTGCCACTAGGTTAATCGAATCGATCGATGGCCAAGTGTATGCATTGTAATCCTCCCGGCTCATTATGATTCCCTGATGCTCTTCCTGCCAGTTGCGAACCGTTTCTTCATAATTCGGATCATTCTTGAGATTTGCTCCGGTACG
>CAZJQZ010000111.1:0-7723 GCA_964548045.1 uncultured Dehalococcoidia bacterium
ATACAGATAATGAGTAGTAGCCATTGCATCCAAGGGAACATGCGTCGAATCATCCCTGTCAATGCCTTGGGTTTCATAGTGGGTATAGGTGGTTCCGTTGTAATAAACAACGCTTTGAAGTCGAGGGACCAGCGACATTCTCCATGCAGATGTATTGTACATCATTACTTCATGGTATCCTGGTCTGAACAGAAGATGGGAAGCCGTGCTGGTGAGACTGACTGTTTCACCACGCAGCTTTTTAATTGGGCTCGAAAATATTGCTGTTGCCATTTGAATTCTCCTTTCTGATTCTTATTCTTTCCATTGGCGCATCATAGGATGTGGGTTTTTGAACTTCCATCCACGATCGATACATTGCTTCATAAACCAGTCGAATAGCTGACTGTAGTACGGATCACTTTCATACACACATATCAGTACCCTGAATGCTGCATCAAACATATCATCCCTGCAGCCGTTGTTGTGGTGCTTGAAGAATTCATCCCGTATCTCCAGTAATATCCTGGAATTAAGCCTGGTACAATCGTTTCTTTGTGGTTCCGGAAACCGCTTTGCTGCCTGGATTAACCCCAAACGCAAAGGCTTTTTTACCTGTTGAATGAAAAAGTCACGTTCTTTCCATATTATCAATTTGCGTAAAATACTCATGATCGCCCCCATGTGGGGAGTGTTTCGAGGTACACTCCCCGGAAACCCTTTATTCAGTTTTTATACTTCGCCTTTTCTAAGCGCAGCCCAAACGATGTTCCCATAGAAGGATGCATCGCCGTTGGTGGAACCGATGTGATACAATATCGATCCGGGCCCTTCTACCACTGGACAAACAACCGGAATATATTCCATCTTTGGCCAGTAATCCGCAGCATCACCGACATTGACTTCAATGGATTCCCGATATACTTCGAGAGATCCGCCACTGGTTTTGGCTGCCACGGTTACATCAGCGCCGACATAGCACGTGCATCCGGAGTTATCCGCTTTACCAGTATGGAAATTCAGCGGAGTCCATGCAGTTCCACCAGAGCTATAACGTACCTTGCCATTATCAACCTCAATCATGAAGTTCAGCAGGTCTGCAGCTGACCATAAAGCAATCACGCATTGTGCAAACAATGGGATGGCTACAGCACCATCTGGAACATCAATCACCCCACTTACCAGCTGATCATCAATGGATGTCGTTGCATGGATAGGAGCATCTTCAGTTCCCAGCTGCATTAAATACACCTTGCCTTCTAAAGCAAGCGACTGTTTCCAGTCAAATGTGGGTACGCTTCCGTCTCTCATAAGGCGAAGAATTTTGTCGTCTCCTTCACCGGATCTGACTACACTCGTAGTCTGTGCTGCAATTCCTTTAATAGCCACTTTTGTGACCTCCTTCTTAGACCGTGCTTCTTTTCAGCCTAGCACTGGAAAGGCTAATTCATGCGCTCAAGCTCAAGTTGTACGGTTATATCGTTGCCGTTGGTAATACTACAGGTTACTACAGATCCTGATTCAAGCATCGGGTCGTCAATAAAATCGTCATCGATATCCTGCAACGTCTCTTTACCGGTTAACTCTGATGTGGACGCTAAAATACTTACGCCATCCTTGAATATATCAATGACAACATCATCACCAGGTGCTTCTCTGGACATTATGCGTATTGCGGTCGGCTCGTAATCTTCTTCCATGTAGTACCTTGGAAACTCCACAGATCCATTGGTTTTGTGCCATACTAAAATCCGATCAGCCATAATGACACCCCCTTACGCATTCGTGAAGTTCCAGTAGCACCTGAGCATTTCAAATTGTACGTTACGATCGCAAGCCCCACGCAGCTGCACAAAAACCCACGGGGTCAGTGGGTCAGTCTTGGTTATCGCGTCCTCCATCCAGGCACTTTCGTATGTCAAATAACCGTCATCATTCCAGCGCAGGAATTTGGCGAACGTGTCGCGTACAGCAATGCCCAGGTATTCATAGGTCGCTGCAGTAGGCGCAATACCCGGTTCGATCTTTGTGGCACCCGTGCCGTCTTTAACACCACAGCACTGCCAGTAGCCCGTGTCATCGGTATCTAAAATCCATACCACGGCATCATCAGCCGTGAACGTTGGGGTAGCCAGCGCATTTACCGCACCGGCATCATCCTTGGCATCGGTAAGCCCAAATTCAACTTTGACAGTTGTGATTACATCCAGGGCCAACCGACACATAATAACCGGATACCGATCGCCCTTAACCGCCAGCCCTGGCAGGGCTGCACCGCAGTATTCACCGGATGCACCGGTCCCGGTCGAAGCAGCCAGCTTCGCATGGTCATCGTCAGATTCGATTGAAAATGTACCGTCAACACCGGTAACTGTGGCATAACCGCTATGGATTGTGTCACCGATAAAATAGTCTTCCCATTTCCGGACATTCAACGCATTCAGCCGATGTATCAGCCCATGGACGCTTTGCCCACCAAATTCACGGCCAATGTTTTGTACCGATATGTCATAGGGTAATTTATTCGCTGCCATATCACTCCATCCTTCTTATTTACCCCGAACCCAGACGCCGTGGTCGTCCCTCATTTCCTGAGTACCGAACAATTCATGAGACACAATCTTTCGGGCCAGGTAGTCGATGTCGTACTGAGATTTGGTTGTTGGTGCGATCTGCCGGACTAGGCCAATGGCTTCCTTCTGGAAGCAGCAGTTGTCATGACCGGCTGCATTCGTGCCTTCAACATTGGTGGACTTGTAGAATGCCACCCCCAGCACATTACCGAAGAATCCGCGCTTCGCTTTGGCCGAAATCTTACCAACATTCTTGGTGTAATCAGCCTTAACAAAGTAATCCTGCTTGATCAGGTTGCCCCATTCTGCAGGAGATACAAGCGCGGATCGCGCTTCATCTGGCGCATTGGCATCGTCCAGGTATTGGACCGCACGGATCCAGTTATCCACTGTCGTACCAGTGGTCAGTGTTCCCACATACTGGGAAAAATCATCCGGAAGCCCGGCCAGCGTATCATCGACCTGTAACGCCAGCGCATAACCAAGTTTGGGTGCGTACAGAGACGCCTGGTTTTTCATGGTCTGGACTTCGGTGATATCCTCAACCGCAATCGCAGCATAATAATGCTGGTCAATGCTGATATCCGTGGCAGTTTCATTTACCGTCTCGTAAGTGACTGCACTATTAGCAGTCTTGGATCTCGCTGACAAATTGCCGAGCGAGTTGACGTGAATCACGTCTCCGCTGGTGAGCCCTTTTTCATACTGGGTATCGACCAACGATGCAAACAACAGGTTATTTTCCCGTGCTTCCAGTACGATCGGGCTCCATATTTCTGGAATGAAAACATCAGCGGTGGTGTTATCGATAAACTCAGTTGCTCCAGTAGCCAAGTTATTCTCCTTATGGACTCAAATCAAACAGCCTGGTTTCCAGGCTCCCCAGGAAGTCGTAATCAACTTCTGGAAGCATGTCCACGTAATAATCAAGGGCTTCGCCCCTATAGTCTTCCGGTATGAGGTTTTCCAGATCTGCCAATAACATCAGCTTGCATTTACTGAGCAGCCCCTTCTTGTCCTGGACATACTGCTCTGATATCTTTTCGGAATATACCGTCAATACCGTAAGCAGCTTTTCCCGATACAACCGTTGTTCTGGTTTCAGGGACTCCCTGGCAGGACGATCTTGGCCGTCATCCTTCAACTTCAAACCTACTGCCGTCGCCATAACTTGACCGATATTGCCGCCAATACTTTCATAGAGTTTCTTGATAGCAGAACGGTCATATTCGGGATTCGATGCCATTTCATTGGCCTGATCCCGTTGTGCTATGGCGTCGGCATCGCCTTCCTTGATTGCCTGTACCATCGACTTTTGAGTCTCTTTTTTCTTTTTAGTTTTTGATTTAGCTGGCATTTCAATCCTCCCTTAACGGTTTATCAATAGGCAGGCGTCCCTCATTGCCACAATATGGGCATACAATCCAGTTGCCCCACCAACGGCCTGGCTTAAAGCGAAACTCGCCGTCTATGCCGATCTCGTGTGTTATGTAACGGCTTTCTGTGGCGGTCTTGGCCCCTGTGGGCCCGGCTTCTTCTGCCAGTACATGGTTGCACCGTGTACAATGCTGTCGCCTGATCCTCCCTGGTGTTGTTCCATCCAGGATTTCCTGGCGCTTAAAGCGATACGCTTCCGGAAATTGGACCGATGGAATTACCAGTGCATCTTTTTCGTATTCCGGTATGTCAATGACATATTCCGGTGGCAAGTGATCGGCCATCTTATTCCTCTAAGGTTCTTCCGTAACTTTTCAGAATGTCATCCGGAGAATTCGCTGTTTCCAGAATACCTGCGAATGTACCAGGTTTAACCGTTCTGGTTTTCCTGCTGCCAGCTGTTCCGGCTTTCGGCCCTTTGGCAAATTGCTTTGGCGTCAGACTATTAACCCTGCCGCGCTCGGATTGATCTTTCGATTTGATTTCCCATGCCTTCGCTCGCATTTGATATTCATCCTGTATCTTTTGATCATTAATAAGCATCCATGGATCCACACCAATCTCTGCGCCGATATCAAAACCGGCCTGAATTTTGCCTAACCTGTCCAGCTGCTGCGTCCTCAATTCCAGTTCCGCATTCTTCTGAACAAGCCCCAGTTCTGATTTGGCATTCGCCAGCCTGATCGCATAGTTCCGTTGTGCTATTTCCTCAGACATCAGCCCCTGTTCGACCTGGGCACGATCCCTTTGCGTTTCATTCTGGAATTGCATAGCAATCCGCTGATGTTCCTGCTGGATCATCCCCTGGAGCCGCTGCTGATTGGCAAGATCTCGCTGACTGGCTGTTATTTTGTCAGTCGCGCTTTGCGTAGCACGCCGTTCGGCTTCTTGCCGGATCTGTGCAACCTCGTCCTCGGTGTAATACTTCGGTTCGGGTTGCTCTTCTTCCCCAAATTGAGGGGGTTCTTGCGGTGTTTCCGGAGTGGGTTCTACTACTTGAGATTGATCGGCTGTCTGATCCTGCTCGCCGGTCTGAACGGATCCAGCATCGGGCGTCATAACCATATCGCCTGTGTCAACTTCAAATACGTCATCGGCCACTTTTGCCCTCCTTTATCGACAACAAGCACCGTTCCTGTTATCGATGTTTTTTTATTTCCCAATAAAAAAGGGAATAAGTGTTTACACTCATTCCCTTTGGGTTCGATTAAATTGTGAAAAACCTAATTAGTTTTGAACCAAAAATTGATATGCTCGATAAGCCTCATTTTCAGCCTTTTGGCGCAGCTTGTTGTACACGTAATCTTTAAGATTTTTTGCATCCAAGTCATTAGCTTCATACATTCTCTCCAGTGCAGTTATTTGATCTTCTGAGAGATCATGAAGTCTAATGCCCTGCCACCAAATAGCGTATAAGAGACAAAGCACTTGGAATTTGTTCATGGTACCGGTGCCGGGATCCCAAGCATCCTGTAAACATCTGCGTCACTCATGCCCTCGTCCCAGGCTCCCACGGTCGGTGTCGGTGTCGGTGCCGGAGACGGCTGCGGTCCGCCGAATCGATCAAATACGGATTGCAATGGTTTGTCCGAAGTAAAATCTCCGATCATCGTTTCAACCGCTTTAACGTTTATATTCATGTCTTCCTGTTCGCTCAGTGGAGTATAAGCCCAATATTTACTGGTCAGGATCTGTTCTATTACCGGGTTCCTGGCTCGAAATGCTTTACGATGTTTTGATTCGGTTTCCCAATAAGTCAACCCGGTTTGCGGATCCTTGTAATTGTTGAGCGTATCTTTGTATCGATAATACTGATCAAGTTCGGGGGCACGATCTGAAATGCCGGTATTATCCTCAACATACTGAGTTTGTTCGGGTGTCCAGTTTTTTCTCAGCCGGGCTTCCTGTTCTCGCAATGCTTCCCAATCGATCCGTGCAGCTGTTACTCTGTACCCCACCGGTTCCGGTTCAAACAGCTGCAAATAATCATATAACGCCTGCCGGTTCGGATCGTCCGGGCGATCGCCTTCTTCAATATCTTTGAATATCTCCTGGTTCCTGCCGGCATAATGAATCTGCAGATCCGCCAATCCAGTCTGAAATGTTTCGGCAGCGTCTCTTAATTGAGCTCTGCGATCCCCTTGGTCCAACATCGGGCTCGCATTGATCTCCGCAATTTCCTGTTCCAGTATCCGAAATTCTTTTGCTTCATCCGCCATCTTGGATTCCTTGACGTCGGTTATGGCTTCACTCTTTTCCGCCCATTCCTGGCCACGTCTGACACCGGTCTCGACACGTCTGTTCATTTCCTCTTGGAATGCCGGATCGTTCTGAATTTGTTTCTTCTCGAACGGCTGAAGATCATTGTAATTTCGATTGAATTTGTCCTGGGCAAATTTATCTCTTAACTCTGAATTACTCAATGCACTCAAATTAATACCCGTTGCCTGAATAATGTTTTGTGCCGGAGATAATCTGCCTTCGGCTTCCGGCAGCCATTCGAACTGTTCCGGGAATTGGGATTTTGCAGCCTGCAATCCATATTGACCGCTAATTGGAGCCAACAGATCCACGGCTGCCTGTGGACCAAACTTCATGCCGGCTATTTCTCCACCGGGAATAGGCTCTCCCATGAATGTCTCACCGGTAGCGATCCCCTTTGCTGTCTGTATCGGTACGCTGAAACGGGAATTGATCGCATCGATCGGTGTAAATGCCCAGCGGATCGCCGTATCCATTTGCCCCATGAGATCCACTTTCACTTCTGTATCGCCAATTTTCACAGTTGGCTTGAGGAAATTGCTGTTGTACATTAGTTTCCCTTCTGGATCCCTTTGCAATGGCTGATATCGATCTTCAGGTAGAAATTCGCCATTAAAAGCGAGGTGTAAAGCATTGGCCATCCCCACCATGAAAACAGCCAGTCCAGTAAAATACTCAAGCCAGACGTTACCAAATCCCTTCAGCGTCCAGTTTTTGGCCACGGTCGGAATTGCCCCTTTCATCCCCACTGTTACGGGTGCAGCGCTCAAAGCCTGGCGTAGCAATGATTCTGATTCACTGGAACTGAAAAGTATTGTATTGATCGCCTGCCTGGTTGTGGGATTCTTGAACATGCTTTGCCAGACAGGAAGCGTAGAAAACATTTTGTTGACTTCATCCGATGCCACCATTGCCAGCTGCTTACTGGTCCATTCCGGATGCGCTCGCTTAAGTGCCGGTACAACCAGGTTTTCCAAGGCAAACAGCTGTGATTCTTTATAAACACCATCAAACAGTCCATTTTCGAAGAATGTTGCCAGACGCCTGAGAGGTTCTACTGCTGCTCCCTGTGGCCCACGTTGAAAGAACGGGCGCTCCGTTATATCTCGTAAGCCTGCAGCCATGCCGCGACGCCACATAGTAGGATCACCGGAGATCTGCCAGCCTGAATGCGCTACAAGATTCGGGGTTATCTTTTCACCGTCGCTGCCTACAATGGCTTTCCCTTTCCAATCTGTGAAGGCTTTGTGCGAAAACGCCCTTCTCATTACATTTTCACGAGCGCCTTGACTGAATGTGCTTTTTATAAAACGCCCCATAAGAAACGGGAACTTCACTGGCCCACCTTTAGCGATTGCCGTAGGTGAAAAGGCAACGCCCCCAGATCTCATACCAAAGTCCATATGCTGAAACCATGAGCCCAATAATTTTGCTCGTTTGGTCAGATTCTAAAAGTATCTCATTTTATTCAA
>CAZJQZ010000112.1:0-7576 GCA_964548045.1 uncultured Dehalococcoidia bacterium
GCGTCAGGTTGCTACCAAATCCCCACGTTCCTCTTCACATTCATCAGCGTAGTGATACTGTCCGCGGTGATATCGTAAGTGCCGGGTGCAATTGGATCAGGGCACAAGAAGTAAGCACGCGTGCCACCCCCGTAGGTGGATAGAGACGTGGTGCCGCTGAAATAATAGGCAGCAGAAGCCGGATTCAAGAGCCAGTTATTCGGGCTGTTCGACGGGTAGAAACCAACGTTGATCGGCACTTCCCAGCCGACTGCTGGGCGGTTATCACCCTGAAGTTCAACATAGATATCTACCGCAATCGTAGATACCACCGCCGGAATCGGCCTGACCGCCCTGGATGATGAAGCCTTCTACAGTGGACAGGTTCTCAATAAAGAGAGAAAAGGTGACAGTCCCGCCGGGTTCCCACACACTTGTCGGGCTGGCAGTTTTTGTCACATTGATAGAAGGTAGAACATCGGTAATGGTAA
Organism: uncultured Dehalococcoidia bacterium; assembly: GCA_964548045.1. Classification (GTDB taxonomy): domain Bacteria; phylum Chloroflexota; class Dehalococcoidia; order SZUA-161; family SpSt-899; genus JBGLNL01. Next base: position 471 of record CAZJQZ010000112.1, read on the forward strand.
CAATAGCACCATCTGCATTTTGCACTTGATATAATTCGTCATCTTCGGCGCTGATTTTTTCCGGTAAACGGGATCGAAACCAGGCTCAAAACGAGTGTGAGCACAATCACCTGTTTGAATAAGCTACCTTTCGAAAACACCTTCAAACTTCACTATATCACGGGTAACGGGGTGTTTTCAAAAATCGAGATGGTGTTCTCCCTGTTGACAAACTGTATCTGCCTATTGCATCATGACTCACGCACGGAGAAAAATATGGACGAACTCAAATCGCTGACCTACCTGTTCCGATCCCAGAGTCTGGCGGTGCTGGCTACCGAAAGCGAAGGCCAGCCTCATAGCTGTCTGGTGGCGTTCGCATACGCGGACGATTTGAAACATCTGCTGTTCGCCACCAGAAGAGATACGCGGAAATTTCAGGATATCGTGAAGAATCCGCTGGTTGCCATGCTGATCGATAACCGATCCAATGGGGAAGCCGACTTCAAGCAAGCCGTGGCCGTTACTGCGAAAGGATCGGCCCAAGAACTCAGTGCCGATGAAATGGATCGCTGGGCGGATAGCTATTTGAACCGGCATCCGTATCTCGGAGCTTTTCTGAAGGATGGCAAAGTGGCGTTGTTGAAGATCGAAGTCAAAGAATACCTGCTGGCCCGTTTCGATTCGACCGAAGTGATCAAACCGGGTTGATCGTGCGATGAAGATCGGATACCCGTGCATCAACCGGACCATTGGGTGTAAATCGGATCGAACCTTTCGGCTGAAATCCTACTCCGAAGATCGGCTCATCGAGACGGTTCAAAACAACCTCGATTGCTTGCTTGAAATCCTCCGATTCAACATCGATCAAGATATCCGTTTTTTTCGAATTACGTCCGATCTTGTCCCATTCGCATCCCATCCGGTCAACAGATTCGACTGGAAAGGATTCTTCGCCAGCACATTTACCGAAATCGGTAAGTTCATTCGAAGCCATGATATCCGAATTTCCATGCACCCGGATCAGTTCAACGTCATCAATACCAAAAACCCCGATGTTTCCAAACGGACCGTTGCCGAACTCGAATATCATGCGATGGTACTGGATGCCATGCATCTCAATAGTTCGGCCAAAATTCAGATTCATGTTGGGGGCGTTTACGGGAACAAACCCGAAAGTATGAATCGATTCATCGAACGCTATGCACAGCTTCCCAAACAAATACGCAATCGATTGGTTATCGAAAACGACGATCGTCTCTACACGCTTTCCGACTGCCTGAGTATAAGCCGGGGAAGTGGCATACCGGTTCTGTTCGATACGTTTCACCATCAACTGAATAATTCGGGGGAGAGCATTTCGGAGGCGGTGCGAAAAGTATCGGCAACCTGGACTGCTACCGATGGCTTGCCGATGGCTGATTACATTTCACAGGCAGTGGGGAATCGTAAAGGCAATCATGCGGAATCGATCGATCTGGGGGATTTCGCCCGGTTTCTAGTTCAAACGAAAGATTGCGATTTCGATGTGATGCTGGAGATTAAAGATAAGGAAGCGAGCGCCCTGAAAGCCGTGGCAGTGGCTCGCGAAAATGATCGGCTGGGCTAATACCCCTAATGGCAAATGTCCTTAAGCGCCATGTGTGCTGCGTAATACCCGCACATGCCGTGAACGCCTCCGCCCGGCGGCATGGAGGACGAGCAAATATACATTCCTTTGACGGGGATGGAATAGGCCTTCCATCGTCTCAGGGGATGTAGTAACATACGCCGGAGATTCTGCTCCCCCCCGCCGATATCGCCGCCGACGTAATTCGGATTATAGGCCTCGAGATCAAACGGTGTCATAGTGTGTCGTGCCAGAATCCGTTCCCGAAATCCGGGGGCGAAGCGTTCGATCTGTGCCTCGATCCGATCGGTCATATCGACATCGGAGCCGTTGGGCACATGGCAATAGGCCCAGGCTGTATGTTTGCCTGCTGGAGCGCGTGTAGTATCGAACAGACTTTGTTGAGCCAGAATTGTAAAAGGTCGTTCGACGATTTTGCCATCCCATGCTGACTTCTCGGAAGCGGCGATTTCCGCAAGCGAATCGCCTAGATGGATAGTGCCCGCCCGAAGGCATTCTTCTGTTTGCCAGGGGATCGGGCCGTCGAGCGCCCAATCGCATTTGAATATCCCCGGGCCGTATCGATGATTCACCAATCGATTGCGATAACGATTTGATAAATGTGGCCCCAGAATATCCGCTATCTGTTTGGGGTTGAGATCAAAGATAACGATCCTCGCCTTCGGTAATTGCTCAATCGAACTGACATGCGTGCCGGTCTGGATTCGTCCGCCCAGCGAAAGGAAAATATCTGTTAAAGCATCGGCAATGCGTTGCGATCCGTTTTTCACGATAGGCCAGCCGACAGCCTGGGCGGCGGTTCCCAGCATCAGTCCGAAGGCTGCGGTTCCTGATTGATGTAACGGCATGATAGAATGGGCCGATATTCCACCGAACAGCGCCCTGGCTTTCTTGCCTTTGAAACGACCTGTTGCAAGTTTTTCAGCCGAACGAATCGCTTCCTTGCCAAAGCGAACGGTCAGAAATGGGTGGTGAGGGATAGAGATAGGTCGCAGCAGGTCATCGATCAATTCGGTCCAATGCTCGGTGAGATGATCGTACATTGCGTTCCACGTAGCGGTATCATCATCGATCCCGTCAACGCCGTGAATCGCTTTAATATTAGCGACTGTCCCGTCATCAAAAGGATGTGCAAGCGCGATCGGTGGCTGAATCCATTCCACGCCATGGGCTTGAAGATCGAGCGATTGAAAAAACGGCGAGGAGATACTCAAAGGGTGAACAGCGGAACAAACATCATGCGCAAAGCCGGGCAGTGTCAGTTCACGCGTACGCATCCCACCCCCAACCGTTTCATCGCCTTCTATCAGAAGGACGGATAAGCCTTCTGAAGCAAGTACGATGGCTGCGGCCAGCCCGTTGGGTCCGGAACCGATGATAACTGCATCAGTTCGGGGGCTATCAGGCATACGCTCTCCGCCGACGCCGTCGCTGCGGCCATCCCAATCCCCGCATTGGTATATACAGGAGCGTTCGTATCTGCGCGTTGTACCAAACGTTTTTTGCTTCTGACCATTGCATGCGGCGATCTACACATGTCGGCTCCACAGAGATATCTGGAGGAACTCCGAGATGATTTGCCAGAGAGGTCAACACGTGGGTCCATATTTTTATCTGTATTTTAGACCCGACAGCACGGAAAGCGGCCTCATATACGGGATCGTTGGCCCGGGCCAGTCCCAGTATTTGAACAACTGTGCGATCACCGGATCGATATGAACTGAAGGTTACCCAGCCGGATTCCGGATGTCCCTGAGGCGTGATGAAGGTAAATGAAACTTCGTCTGCGTAAAGGACCATGACACCGGTGGAAACCGGTCCGCCTGGCGTTGACGAATCGATAGCCACGATCTCCCCCGGCTGGATACCTGCCGCCGAAGGATAGAACCGATTAAACTCCGGCTGCAACGAAGGGAAGTTTTCCTTCATTACCAGAATCGCCTGTTCTGGCGTAATACTCGGGTCGCTTACGCGCAATCGATACAGCTTTTGCCATAATTGCCCAAAGCCGTTCACTGGACCAACGGCACGTCTTCCGTTGACGTTTCGATTCCATGCTTCGGGAGGAAATGGTGGTGCTTTCAGTTTGGCGACCGGGCTTGCCCAGTTTGAGGAATCACCGCTGCTTGATGCTAATGGCGATATCTGTATGTCGTCACTTGCTTCGATCCCGAGGGCCGACAATGCATCCTCAATACGTGCGTGAGTTTTTATACGCTGGTCAAGACCGGTTAAGGTGAGTACTTCATTGTAATGATTATTGACGCGACTGGCCATAACCATTTGTCCCCGGTTTCTAGCGAGTGCATCGAGTTTTACCAGCATGCTGGCGCCTAATCCGTTGAAATGTTCAACAGGCCCGAAATCGAGAATGATATGGTGCATTTGATCCCGGCCAGACGGAGCACAGGCATTTAGTAATGGCTGTTCATCTGGATCGGTTAATTTGGTGGGCATGTCTACTAAACAGGCATCATCCGAAAGTTTTTGTACATTCATTTTGTCTCCCTCAAAGTTTAATAATCCGATCGGGCCAGCGTGCCGCCGAATACCTGCCAGGCCAGCGCCGACTTGGCGACCAGACTCAACAGAATATACATCGATTCCCCGAAAAGATAATCCTTCCATTTCCCAATCTTTTTGTATTGCAGAACCATGTTGATGGCGAACATATTGAACAATACGAACAGAGATCCCATGATGAAATACACGAACGTGGGCATTTCCCCACTATTGGCCGATCCCTGGAAGTAGATGAAAACGGCTATCCACGGGACGATTCCCGCAAAGCAGCCGAAATAGAATGATGTCCAGTTGGTCTTTTCGGTGGTCTGATTGTGAACTTCCATCATCAGGCCGAACAGGTTCATTACCGCTACCAGTGAAAAGAGTCCGATCAGCGATACGATATCGTAGACGCCGCTGAGCATGGCGATCAGGATGATCATCAGCGAAGCGCTGAAGGCATACTCGTACCATCGGGCGTAATTGATCCCGCGTTTCAGGTTGTTCACGTACCAGCCAAAAACCCATGGGGAAGCCACAGTGAAATGGGCGATGGCGGACATGAATAGAAATCCGGCCACCAGCGGCCCCATCTGGATTTCGACGATATCCTCGGTAATGGCCTTCAGCGTATCGGTTTCGGGAAAATAGTTCAGGAATGAGCTGCGTATGGGTACTGCATAATCACTACTCAAGATGATCATGAGTATACCTTGAACCAGATGAATAGCACCCATTGCCAGATTGTATTTCCTCAGTTTAATGAATATACTTTCATATTCCATTCAGTCTCTCCTTATCCGGTTGGATAGTTTGCTCTGATATTAATTTCCCGATCCCACCAGCGGTAGTTCGCAATCCAGTTTAAAGAAAACAACGTGACGGGTCAAGTTATCCTGATACATTGAATAATCACACCGTCGGCATATTTCTGAAATCAACCCATCATCCTCTACTTCGCGAACCTTGGTCAAATAGAGACGCCTGCCGGTATATCCCGCCCCTGATTCTATGAACAGATACGCGGCCTTGGGATTGCTCTGGAGATTCGCATGGGTCAGCCGTTCGGCCATGATGAACGCTAGTGTATCATCTTCCATGAAGTGAGGACGCGCGTACATGGCGGCATCGACGTTGCCGGACGCGTCGGCTGTGGCTAATATGCCATGACCGTTGCTATTATCGAAGTATTCTTTAAGTTCCAAATCATACCTCCTTCAGTGCATATTGATCGGACATAGCAGGTTGGGGGCATCCGAATGAGTTCAAATGCCCCCAACCCAGAAACGACCCGGATAGGCCCTGACGGCTAATCGCCAATATTGACGCCCATGGTCGCATCGCTCATGCAATATTTGAGATATTCTTCGATCTGGCAGACAAAGTGGTTGCCGGCGTTATCTTTAACCCAGACCCATCCTTGTTCCGATCCATTTGTCATGGCATACCCCATTTGTTTTTCGGACCGCGATTTTTTGTAGCTGGCTTGAAATTCCATTGGGGCGATCGAATCACCCCGAACCACTTTTGATTGCGAAGGAGTCAGTGCTTAAGTGCTTGGGATCAGCACCGAATCGATCACATGAATGACCCCGTTGGAAGCTTCGATATCGGTGATGACGACCATGGCATCATCGATGTAAACATTGCCGCCTTCGACTCGGATGCTCACATCCTGTCCCTGAACGGTGGTGGCCGAGGTCAGACCGACGACATCAGCAGCCATCACCTTACCTGAAACGACGTGATAGAGCAGGATATCTGTGAGCGCAGGGATGTCTGCCAATAGCCCTGCCACCGTGCCTTCGGGCAGCATGTTGAAGGCGGCATCGGTGGGAGCAAATACGGTGAATGGTCCGTCGCCTTTGAGGGTATCGACCAGACCGGCTGCTTGCAAGGCTGCCACGAGGGTTTCAAATCTTCCGTCGGCGACGGCGATATCAACAAAATCATTAGCCATCTCTTCCATGGGGATGAGCACCGAATCGATCACGTGAATGACCCCGTTGGAAGCTTCGATATCGGTGATGACGACCATGGCGTCATCGATGTAAACATTGCCGCCTTCGACTCGGATGTTCACATCTTGCCCCTGAACGGTGGTGGCCGAGGTCAGCCCAAAGACATCGATAGCCATCACCTTACCTGAAACGACGTGATAGAGCAGGATATCTGTGAGCGCAGGGATGTCTGCCAATAGCCCCGCCACCGTGCCTTCGGGCAGCATGTTGAAGGCGTCATCGGTGGGCGCAAATACGGTGAATGGTCCGTCGCCTTTGAGGGTATCGACCAGATCGGCTGCTTGCAGGGCTGCCACGAGGGTTTCAAATCTTCCGTCGGCGACGGCGATATCGACGATATCCTGCACGGGCTCTTCCGGTTCAGTGGCTTTTGGTGTTTGTGTCGGTTGTGCTAACGGATTGGGAGATTCGTCATCATCACATGCAAAAAGCGCCATCGCAAGCAGAATAATGACAAATGGTATTAGCAAATAGCGTATGTTTGTCACAGGCCCTCCTTTAGTTAGTTAATTACCAAGAAGGTATTTACCATTCGTGAAAATGTTCTCGATATTTCGTATTCACCTCCTCTTGGTTGATAATTTAACACAACCCTCAGATATATTCCCCATATAAAAACCCTTTCATATATCATGCGCTCAGTTATATTTTGATAGAAGATCGTTACTGTTTACATGACGAAAGCGTTTCAAAATATTACAAATTGGGGAGAATCGAGATATTTTTCTACTGATCCAGACAAAGTGCTAAACTTTGACTGACCTGCCCCTGAGACCATCCAGCCAGTTTTCATGCCAACTCTAACGCCAGAGGTGGTAAAATAACTGGGGACAGATCATATGTGGAAATTGCCTGTTAAACTGCTGCTTTTTCCTTTCACTTTAGCTCGATTTATTATTCGGAGCTCATGGCTTTTTATCATTTTAGCAATAGGTATTACCGTATTTCTGGTGCCCGGAATCGGTCTCCTT
>CAZJQZ010000113.1:0-7527 GCA_964548045.1 uncultured Dehalococcoidia bacterium
GTGAGCGACAGGGCCTTTTTTGATTGTCGCTATGCCTTTTGTCTCAATCGACGATATAGCTTCCCAATCTCCGGGTAAAATGCGATGGCGAGTGGCCCGGCAAACATGATGATTAGCAGGAATATTCCTCCTGGTCCCAGAGAAGAAATTTGTGAGATAATCGTATCTTCCTGTTCACGGGCTTCAAACAGCAGAGGCAGGACCTCTACTAAGAAATCCTTTTCGATATCGAGCATGTCTTCGTAAGACCCGGTGAGTGTGGTGGGTGCCGAAACCCGCAGCATGGTCACGGTATCCGAACTTCCCCAGTAGGAACTGTCGCGCACATAGCAGTAAAGCACCACATGGCGGTCTTTCACCGAGTCATCACCAGTAGTGATGATTAGCTTGCTCATGCTGACCGGTCCGAAGTACTCTTCCGCGTCTTCCTCCGGTTTCAGCGGGCCCAGGTCCCCCACTTTTTGCCAGAAGGATTCCGGCATTGGAATTACTTCCGTTCCCTCTTCCTGTACTTCCCATCCCTGGGATGGGTAGCAAACCTGCGGGGGATGAAAGCTGGCCCGGCTTTCGCTCTGCATAATCAGGAAGGTCAACCCCCGCCACAGGCCGGGTTTGTAATAATCCCGCATCAGCAAAACGCTGGCGCCAAGCTGCTCGCGCATCCTTTCCGCTTCTGCCTGATCATAACCCTCGCCTCTCCATTCCCCGAATTCTATTGGGAAGGATTCCACGTGCTCCTGATCGCCGAAATCCATTTTAGTTTGAACGCTTGTCTGGCCGGCACTGGGGTCTGACAGACTGGGATAAATGAAGGAAACGTTCCGGCTGAAGATGGTGCCCGGCGTAGCAAGCAGGATTATGATCACCATGGCAAGCAGCAACAGGCCAATTAATCGGGTGAAGCGTTTGAAAGTATCCATCGCGTTTTTTTAATGCAGTTTACATAAAGGAAGTTCGGGGCAAGTTTGCTGGATAGTTGCTTCCTCTCTTAATGTTATCATAATTTTAACACAATTTTCTCGTAGAGGATAAACGTTTGCTTGACACCATCAAAAAATATGTGGTATAAGATATATATAAAAAGTGTGCGATATGGAGGATTTATGAAAACAAGGATATTGGGGTTAGCGGGAGTCCTGCTGTTGGTCGGAGCTTTGCTGGTGGGGATGGCCGGAGTGGCATTTGCAAATAGTGTTACATGGGAGCTTTCATCATCGCAGGGTGATGGTAGCATTACCGCTCCTTATAATATGAACAACAGTGATAATAGTAAGAGCGAATCCGGTACGGTTGCGTTGGGAGCTGGAGGAACCCAGTATTGGGAAGCTGATTACCCAGCCGCGTCTACAACATTTTTCCCAAGCGATTCTTGGACGGTCAACTTAAGGTTGGCTGAGGCGCCTGGAGATCCTTCTACTGATATTTCCGTGCAGGCTGGTGTATATGAGCCTGATACAGATACGTTTACACCCATTGGGCCCAGCGAAAATGTTTGCACTTGGTCTGCTGGTCCTTCAAGGGCAACTTATTTAATAGCTGGCGTCGATGATGGAGTAGATTATGGTGGCGGTACTTATGGTTTCTATGTTCCGGCAGGGGACACGATTATGTTTAGAGCTAGTAATTCTTCAGGCGATACTGGTTATCAGATTCAGACTTCCGATGGTTTGCAAAGTACCTTTCATTATCCAGGTACCGAAAATCCTACTTGGCCTGTCCCTGAAATTGCCACCATCATTATGATTGTCCTTGGCGTATTGGCCCTTGGCGGGTACATCTGGTTGCGCCGCCGGCAGGCTGCACCGGTTGTTGCGTAAAACAATAATTGAGTTAGAGAAAATAAAAACTCCCGCTTGGATGAGCGGGAGTTTTTTGTTAGGTTGAGTGTCATTACGGGCTTGACCCGTAATTCCAGTGTGGTGTGAGGGGGGGATTCCCGTGTGCGCTCGGGATGAGGTAATCCTCTTTTTTAATAAAAGGGAATGCAGAGGGATTTTGTAAGTAGACAAGAAAAGAAAAAAGGGCGCGTTTCAAACGCGCCCTTTTGGTGACTACTGATCACTGAAAACTTACTACTTTTTACCCCATCGCCTCTTTGATCTTGGCCGGAATATCAGCCGGGCTCTCGGCAATCTTGACTCCCGCTTCGGCCAAAATCCGTTTTTTCTCCGATGCCAGACCTGCCGTTCCGGTGACGATGGCCCCGGCGTGTCCCATACGGCGTCCCGGAGGGGCGGCGCTCCCGGCAATGAAGGATGCCATCGGTTTTTTAACGTTTGCTTTTATATATTCGGCGGCTGCCTGTTCGGCAGTTCCCCCGATCTCACCGATCATCACGATCGCTTCCGTTTCCGGATCGTTGTTGAAAAGCTCCAGTGCTTTGACGAAAGGCGTCCCGATAATGGGATCGCCTCCCAGCCCTACGCATGTTGATTGGCCAATACCAGCCTCGGTCAGCATGGCGGCTATCTCATAGGTCAGCGTGCCGCTTCGGGAGCAGAGCCCTACTTTGCCCGGAGCAGTAGCGTCAGTTGGCATTATGCCCGCTTTGCATTTTCCCGGCGAAAGCACGCCGGGGCAATTTGGCCCGATAAGACAAATATCCTTATCCTTGTCTCGAAGATAGTGCTTCACGGCAATCATATCCGAGGTGGGAATGCCTTCGGTGATGCAGACGATCGGGGAGATACCGGCATCTGCGGCTTCAAAAATGGCATCGGCGGCCAGCGCAGCGGGGACGAAAATGATGCTGGCATTGGCCCCGGTTTCTTTCACGGCTTCTCGCGCACCATTAAAAACCGGCACCTTGCTTTCCCACATCTGGCCTCCCTTGCCGGGGGTGCAACCGGCGACCACATTGGTGCCATATTCGATGCATGCTTTGGCGTGGAAGGTTCCCTCGCTGCCGGTGATGCCCTGTACTAATAATCTGGTGTTCTCATCAATAAGTATGCTCATCTTTAAAAAGTCTCCTCTTAGGAAAGCTTCCCTGCCGCAGCGGCCACAGCTTTCTCCGCTGCTTCCTGGAACGTTTTGGCCCTGATTAGCTTCAGCCCGGATTCGTCCAGAATCTTTTCTCCTCCGGCGAGATTGGTTCCGGCAAGTCTAACTACGATCGGTACTTTTATATCGATTTGCTTGAATGCCTCTACAATTCCGGTGGCGATCACATCGACGCGCGCAATCCCGCCGAAAATATTGACCAGCACGGATTTTACGCCGGGGTCGGCGGTAAGAATCCGAAAAGCATTGACCACCCGAGCCGGGTCGTTGATGGTGCCGATATCGAGGAAGTTGGCCGGACTTCCGCCCGACAGCTTGAGGGTATCCATCGTGGCCATCGCCATCCCGGCACCGTTGACCAGGTTGGCAATATCGCCATCGAGCTTGATGTAGTTTTCAATGCCCTTCGCCTTGGCTTCGACTTCTAGTACGTCTTCCTGCGTTTCGTCGTACATATCCGAAATGTCTTTGTGGCGGTAGAGCGCATTGTCGTCAATGTTGATTTTGGCGTCGAGGGCCAGCAGCCGGCCATCCTCGGTTACTACGAGGGGATTGATCTCCACCATGGAACAATCCTTCATCTGGTAAAGACGGCAGAGCCCTGAAATCAACGGAACAGCCTGTTTGACCAGCGCCGGGCTCAGGTTCAACCCGAAAGCTATTTTACGGGCAATGAATGGCTGGAAGAACATCACTCCGGGATCGATGTGGGCGGTTATGATTTTTTCCGGTGTTTTAGCTGCCACCTCTTCGATATCCATTCCCCCGGCTTCGCTGGCCATAATCATTGGCATCCCGCTGGCCGAATCGATGATGATTGCCAAATAGAGTTCCCGATCGATATCCAGCGTCTCTTCAACCAGGAGTGAATTTATGGGTACTCCTTCCGGTCCGGTTTGATGGGTGACTAATCGAGTGCCGAGCATTTCGCCGGCGACTTTTGTTGCATCGTAGGAGCCGGTGATCCGGACTCCCCCGGCCTTGCCCCTTCCACCTGCATGTACCTGTGCTTTGAGGACTACTTTTTCGCCAAGTTCGGCGGCAAAGGCCCCGGCTTCGGTGGCCCTGGTGATTACCTTCCCCTTGGGAATGGGTATGCCGAATTCAGCGAACAGGCTCTTTGCCTGGTATTCGTGAACTTTCACTTTTGACCTCCTTATGTATTGGCGGAGAGGGTGGGATTCGAACCCACGTTACCCAAAGGGTAAAGCGGTTTTCAAGACCGCCGCACTAAGCCACTATGCGACCTCTCCTAGTTACAAATTGTACACCAAAAGCCCACACGAAGTCCAGTTTGGAACAGGTACAGCGTTTATAGATGCTATTTTGGGCAGGTTTGCGAGCTGGCAGTATCTTTTTTGAACAGTTATTTGATCAGTGGATGGGGTTAGTATACCACTCCCAGAGTGTGTTTCCCCAGATGAGTGCAGCCATAAACCCGATGGCCAGGAACGGGCCGAAGGGGATAGCCTGCTTGCGACCCTTGTGTTTCAGCGCGAGCAGCACAATCGCAACGATGCCCCCGGTGACGACCCCGACGAAGAGTCCCACAAAGATGTGTGGAAATCCGAGTGCCAGACCCATTAACAGGGCCATTTTGACATCTCCCAATCCCATTCCTCCTCGTGAGAGTATAACAACTAGGAGCAGAAGAGCGAATCCAACTACACCGCCTATCAGGGCATTGCCGGTAACCGAATCAATGAAATTAAGCTCATCACGCAGTGGCACAGTGGCCAGAGCAAATATGCAGGCAGGGTAGGTCATTTTGTTGAGGATGAGCTGGGTGTTCAGGTCGATTACGAATATGGCGATGAGCAGGCATCCGTAAATGGAGAAAATCCAGAATTCATGGCTCCACCCATATCCGAAATAAAGCAGGGCCAGGGTCAGTCCGGTGGCCAATTCAACCAGAAATACGCGCAGGGGAATGTGGATTCCGCAATACTGGCAGCGTCCCTTCAGACAGAGGTAGCTGATCAGAGGGATGAGGTCTGTTGGCTTGAGTTTGGTCTGGCAGTTATCGCAGTGAGAAGGCGGAGAAATCAGCGATTTGCCTTTCTCCGGCAATCGATCGATAACCACGTTGAGAAAACTACCGATCTCAGTTCCCAGAATAAAGAAAATTACCGTCCACAGAATATCCATTTACTTGGGGCAATTATACTACATTGTGAATGATTGTGCTAAATGGCTTCTCTCAAGTCCTTAATGAAGCTTCTCATTTTACCCAGTGAAGGGTCTTCCTCGATCAGCTTGATAATTTTGCTGCCCACGATAATCCCATCGGATACACTGGCGACCCGTTTGGCCTGCTCTGGTTTAGTGATCCCGAATCCCACGCACAGCGGTTTTAAGGTTTTCTGTCTTACCAGGCTCACGAAATTCTCCAGTTCCGGTGGCAGTTCAGTCACGGAGCCGGTAACGCCTGTGAGTGAAACCAGGTAGATGAATCCGGTAGATTTCTCCACCACTGTTCCAATGCGTTCAGCGTCACTGGTTGGAGCCAGCAGGTAGATCATATCGATGCCATGTTCCTTTGCTGTTTTTTCCAGTTCGAGGCCTTCTTCCGGGGGCAGGTCAGGGATGATGAAACCGTCGATACCAGCTTCGGCGCATTGCCGGCAGAAATCTTCTATTCCGTAATGGAAGACCGGGTTGCAGTATCCCATGAAAATCAGGGGGACTTCGATTTTCGCTCTCAACTTTCGGGCTACCCCGATACATTTTTCGAGAGTGATGCCTCCCCGGAGCGCTTCGTGACTGGATTTCTGGATGGTCGGGCCATCAGCGAGAGGATCAGAGAAGGGAATGCCGAGTTCGATGATGTCACATCCGTTTTCAACCAGCGCAGGCACTATTTCAAGCGTAGCTTCAACGTTGGGATAACCGACTGTCACGTACCCGATCAGGGCTTTTCTGCTTTTATCTGCAAAGACTTTTTCGATTCGGCTCATAATTCTATCCCCATTGCTTCTGCTACTATATCGAGGTCCTTGTCTCCCCGTCCGGAAAGATTCACCACAATGATTCTGTCTGAAGTCAAACCTTTCGCTATTTGAGTGGCGTGATATACCGCGTGTGACGATTCAAGCGCCGGGATGATCCCTTCGATTTCCGAGAGCATACGAAATCCTTCAAGGGCCTCGTCATCGGTTGTGGCGGTATAGGTGGCGCGGTCAATCTCCTTGAGATAGCTGTGTTCCGGACCTACGCCGGGGTAGTCCAGCCCAGCCGAGATGCTGTGTGTCGGGCTTACCTGTCCGTGTTTGTCCTGTAGCAGGTATGATCGAGCCCCATGCAACACGCCGTCGCTTCCGAGGAGTAATGTAGCGCAGTGCTCTTGCCCCTCGAGTCCTCTCCCGGCCGCTTCAACCCCGACAAGCTTGACATCCGCATCTTCGAGGAAGGGGTGGAAAATCCCTATTGCGTTGCTTCCGCCGCCGACGCAGGCCACGACGTAATCGGGAAGCCGGTTATATTGTGAAAGCATTTGCTCCCTGGTTTCCCGTCCGATTATCAATTGTAAATCTCTCACCAGCATCGGATACGGATGCGGGCCCACGATTGATCCGATCAGGTAGTGGGTGGTGCGCACATTGGTTACCCAGTCGCGAATGGCCTCGTTGACGGCATCCTTCAGTGTCTGGCTTCCTGAAGTTACCGGCCGGACCTCGGCTCCCAGTAGCTTCATGCGGAAGACGTTGGGCGATTGCCGGTGGATATCCTCTTCACCCATGTAGACGATGCATTCCATTCCCAGCAGGGCGCAGATGGTAGCTGTGGCCACGCCATGCTGGCCGGCGCCGGTTTCGGCAATGATGCGTTTCTTGCCCATGCGCCGGGCCAGGAGTCCTTGCCCAAGAGCGTTGTTTATTTTGTGAGCGCCTGTGTGGGCCAAGTCCTCCCTTTTGAGCAGGATTTGTGCCCCGCCCATTTCCTGTGAAAGCCTTTTGGCATGATATAGCGGGGTGGGCCTGCCGACATATTCGATGCACAGGCTGTCAAATTCATCCCAGAAGGTCTGGTCTTTGCGGGCTTCCTCATAGGCCTGATCAAGTTCTTTCAGGGCCGGCATCAGGGTTTCCGGGACGAATTTCCCGCCCCATAAACCGAAATGCCCTTTTGCATCTGGTAGTTTTGTCGTATTATTCATTTCATTTGTGCCTCTTGCAAGATTTCAGGATTGTTTTCATCTTTTTCCCAGTTGATCGGATTATCGATTATGTATTGGCGAATGCCGTTCAATTCGTTTTCATCGCGGATAACGCGTTCGTAATAGTTGCGTTGCCATAGCTTCCCTTCAATTGGTGCAATGAGTCCCTGCTTGATCATTCGGAGATATTCATTTGTTGTCATGGTTTTAAACCATTGAACAATTCTCCCTAACGTTGGTTTTTGTTGTAGGGGCGAACCTATGTGTTCGCCCTTTTCCGGGCAGACACGATGGTCTGCCCCTACGCATTCGTCCGAAACAAAAATGATGCCGTGAATATGATTGGGCATGATTACAAATTGATCGAT
>CAZJQZ010000114.1:0-7518 GCA_964548045.1 uncultured Dehalococcoidia bacterium
CAATAAAGGCGGCACGCATCAGATTGCCCATGCCGCCCACCAGATTCTGGTACAGATGGGGTGCAAATTTTTTACCCATGCGCAGGTGGAGAAGGTAGTTATCGATAACGGTACCGCCACCGGTATTCGGCTTGCCGACGGTTCCGAGATAGGTGCCCGCAAACTGGTGGTATCCGCCGGACTCAGTCCCCGGCAGGTTGTTTTTGACATGATCGGCCATGAACACTTCCCGGCCAAAACGGTGCGTCGGGTTGAACTCATTTCTGATACCCATATTGGAATCCTCATGTGGTGCAGCTTCGCCCTGAATGAACCGCCGATCTACAAAGCGGAAGCTTTCAATCCCGATATCCGTGAAACATTCTGGCTGGGCCTGGGCACAGATTCCAATCCAGAGCACATTGCCAACGAGTGCAAATGGGCCAATCTGGGCATGTTCCCGCCGCTGGAGGACTTCAATCCCACCGTGTGCTGTCACAGCCTGGTTGATCCTTCATTTGCACCGCCGGGCAAACATATTGCCCAGAACGAAATGCAGGCACCGCCTGCCACTGCCCATACTGAAACGGAGTGGTTGAAGATAAAGGAAAAATACGCTGACGACATGCTGACCGTCTGGCAAAAATATGCCCCGAATATGACATACGATAATTTAATCGGGATTGACAGCAACAGCGGCTATGATGACCTGCGCATGAAGAACCTGGCTCCGCGGGGCAACTGCCAGACGATCGACCGCTCGGTATTTCAACAGAACGAAAATCGGCCCATTCCGGAGCTGGCTAATTATAGAACCCCGGTAACAAATTTCTATGCCACCGGGGCAGCCTGGCATCCCGGGCCGAACGGGGGTTCGGGCGAGGCATATAATTGTTATAAGGTCATCGCTGCCGATAAGGGGCTGGATGGTCCGTGGCAAAAGCTCGGCAATGATGAAACGGAATCCCTGGTCGCTGAAGTTCGGAATGTAATAAAGAGGGCCCAGGATTCGATTATCAACTGACTTTTCTGGGGAACCACTGGAACCTGCCGACAATCTGCCCGTTCGTCATGGCCCTTGCGACCATGAATGCGTCAATAATTGCTACGGCATGGATTGCGTAAGCAGGGCTGGCAGCAGGTCTGTTGCTGGTTATTATCGAAAATATAACACATGCCGCGAACACCAAAATGCCTTTTGTCCATTGCCCGAGTATAGCGTGGGGCACCCCGGCAAAAGGTGTTAAAAGAAATATCCAGAAAAAGTGGGGAGTCCGCCACCAGCGTTTGAAGACAGGTGTTTGAGGCTGTGGTTGTTGAGCCGGAGCGATTCCTTCTGCGTTAAAATCCATGCTTTGACCCAGGTATTCGTTGAAATACCAGTCGACCACGGTTGATAAGCTTTTCAGACATGGCTCGGCAAATTCCTGAGTGATGGCTATATTATCATGGCCCTGATCGTGCGTCCCGAAATTTCCATATTGTTGAATCGTGCGGATGGGCACTTCGATTCCTTTCGGGATAAGTCTTTTCTTGCTCAACTGGACTAACAACTCATCGAGTGTGATGGTTCCAATATTCGGCGATATTTCCTTCACAAATATCTGACGGCAGATTGCCTCGGTTGCCTTCCGGGCCATCCATAAGGCTGCCTCCGGATCACTGTATTGATAAGACAGTGTCCTCTGGTAATAATTTTTGATATGATCCAGTTCCTGCTCAAGAGAGAGGACTCGGTTTTCAAGATCTTCGGTACCCATGTTATTCCCTGTTTTATAAGTGTTCACATATTACCCAACACGATGGTGGGTAGTCAAGAAGTAGTCTGGGTTTTGGGTTTGGCTTTCTTTGTTTTGTACTTCGGGATTTCATCTGGAATGCGAAAGACTTCGATTTCTTCCGGATATCGATTTCTATCGAGAATCACTTCATCGGGAATGGGAGTTTTCTTGGTGAGCATTAATCTTCTGTAGAACGATTTTGTTACGGCAAAAGTGAATCGTCTGGAAGTCTGGCTGTTGATGACTCGGGCCAGTAAATTCAAATCATCTCCTATGTATAGCGGGAAGGTTTTGTCTTTGAAGGGAATTTCTATTTTATAGATGGTTCCATGGTGCAGAGCTATTCTTAAATCGACTCTTTGCCTAAAAGGAACCGAACTGATGGTTTGTTTTACATACTTTTCAAATTGTTTCTGTACCAGTTTGGCGAAATCGACAGCGGTTCTTGATGGAGTTGTACCTCTGGCTATGGCAATGAATCCATCTCCGGTCGTATTGATAATCTGCACATCTTTGGTGCGTTTGGTTGCTTCGCCGGACTTTCGAAACAGCGTTTCTATGGATTTGAGAACGAGTTCCATAGTTTTCTCGCTAGTCGATGATTGATACAGCAATTGCGTGAAACCGCTAAGATCGACCAGGACTATACTACATTCGATTTTTTGATCGGTTTTCATGTGACTAATATCTGGTGTCTAATAGTGACATCTGCCCCCCTGGTTTGAGAGAATTATACGCTTTCAAACTAACGCAGGCAAGTATGATGGGTATGAAAAAAGGGGCCGGTCGGCCCCTTTTTAGTTTCTGGTCTATCAGGATTAAAGCCCAATGATACAGCAGCTGACTACCGGGGCGTAAGGCTCATTCCCCATATTATGAGCCAAAGCCAGTTTAGTATCCTTGATCTGGCGGTCTCCAGCCCTGTCTTTGAATTGCAGGTAAGGTTCGTAAAGCATTCTTATGCCGGAAGCACCTATGGGATGACCGAAGCATTTCAGTCCGCCATCAGGCTGTACCGGCAGTTTGCCATCCAGTTGAAATGTGCCGGCTTCGATATCATCGCGCACTTTGCCTCTGGGACTGAACTGGAGGTCTTCCATCGTCACCGCTTCCGTGATAGAAAAACAGTCATGGACTTCCGCCATGCTGATTTCCTCGCGTGGGTTTGTTATCCCGGCTTCAGCATAGGCGGCTATGCCGGCCCGACAGGTTTCTTCAACGTGAGTGTAATCGTAATCGGTGAGCAGTCTCCCTGAAGTGGGCCCGGCACAAATCTGGAGAGCTTTTATGTATACCGGAGTATCGGTGAAATTCTTGGCCATATCGGCGCGGACAACGATAGCGGCCGCTCCGCCATCGGAGACGCCGCAGCAATCGAACAATCCCAGCGGCCAGGCAATGATCGGGGCGTTCAATACCTGCTCCAGCTTGATCTCCCTTTTGAGATGAGCTTTCGGGTTTAGTGATCCGTTGTGATGACTCTTCACAGATATCTTGCCCAGCATGGTCTTGCCCTCTTCCGGGGTGAGTCCGTATCTGTTGAAGTACCTGGTGGCCATCATGGCGAAAACGCCGGGCATGCTTGATTCGTAATGCGTGCTGGCGCGATTCTGCATACCGGGCAGTCCGCTCTGTCCTTCATCCTTGAGCTTTTCATAACCGACGGCCAGACAGATGTCACAAACACCAGCTGCCACGGCATAGGAGGCGCCTCTGATGGCCTCGTGGCCGGAACCACAGGCATTCTCTACTCTGGTAACCGGTTTATATTGAAGTCTCAGGGCTTCGCTGACAGTCCGACCGCCATTTCCACTGAAAAGCGTTCCTCCCCAGACGGCCTCAACATCGTTCAATTCTATACCTGCGTCTGCGAGCGCTTCGTTCACCGGCTCGATAATGAGATCGGTGGTGCCTTTCTCCCACAACTCACCGAACTGGGTACAACCCATTCCTACAATGGCAACTTTATCTTTAATGCTACCTGGCATTTCATTCCTCCTTTAACGTACTGGCCGGGCTTTCCAGTGATAGACACTCAAGCCCCGGTTTATCTGCATCCTGCGGAAAGTCATTTCCACAGATGTTCCCACTTGCAGTTCGGCCGGATCGCGGTCGGTGAGGTCGAAGATCGCTCTTCCGCCACCATCGAAATCGATTATGACCACCGAGGCCGGGGGATCGGCAACCGGGGCGAGATTGTCATGCGTGAAGCTGAAGACGGTCGCCTTCTTATTAGCGAAATTGTAATCATCAAAGTTATCCTGCGCTCCGCATTTGGCGCAGACACGGATAGGTGTGGTTGCGGCAGCGCCATCGTCATACTGAATGGTCCCGCACTGCTTACACTTGATTCCCCACAGTCCGATCTGCTGCCTGTTCTCACGCCACATGGCCGAAAGCCGGGCGGGGGTTTTAGCCGGCCGTCTGGCTTCTTCCTGTGGGACAATGCCTTTCCAGACCAGGAATGGATTGTAGCCATCCATCATTTTCTTGGAAGCCAAGTATCCCGATACTCCCCGGCGTGCGGGCAGTTTTTCAATTGCATCGGTTACCTGTAGAATGAAGGCATCAACGCCATCGCCGCTTCCTGCAAAGAGAATCTTGTCTCCGGGTTTGGCCTGTTCCAAGGCAAGCGCCAGCATCATCAGCGGCTGAGCGCATCCGGTGATTCCTACATTCAAAAACAGGGTGAAGGGATCCTGTATCTGTGAGGGATCGAATCCTGCCGATGCGGCGGCTTTGCCGTGCCTTCTGCCGTCGACCGGGCTATCGAATACAACTTTGGCGAAATCCTTTGGCTCGAGGTTGTATTTTTTCATGATTCCGGTCAGAGCTTCTTTTATGACTTGCGAGTATCCCTCGTCCATGATCATCCTGTCTTCCCATGAGCGAAGGAATCTATCGTCATCTGCCCGCCATGTTCCAGCAAGCTCGTCTGTTATTGAGTAGCTGCCCTGGATTTCGGCAATGACGTTCTCGCTGCCCAACAGGATAGCTCCGCCCCCATCACCCAGTCCCTGTTCTGTCATTCCTCCCGGGGCTGCCAGACGTGTGTCTGCTGCCGTTACCATCACACTGTTTGCCGAGCCTGCCTGGATGGCATCCATCGCCATACCAAAGGCGCTTGCGCCTGCTCGAAGAGACGTATTCACATCGATGGTCCTGACATCGCGGCGCATATCCAGCGCCAGAGCCATTATGGCAGCGCACTGTTTTTCCTTATAGGGAGAGGTTGTTGTGGCGAAGTACAGGCCATCAATAGCGCGACCATCTAAATCTCCAAGACAATCTCTGGCGGCCTCTACAGCCATCGTTACGCTGTCTTCATCAAAGTAACCTACCGCCTTTTCTCCGGGCATCCCGAAGCCTCCCCAAGCACTGACGCATTTCTGCCGCTCCATGCGATGCCAGGGAATGTATGCTCCATATGATACTATTCCTGCCATTGACATCTCCTTTTAGTCGAAAACTTTTTCACACAAAAAAGAGGCAGGGCTGTTGCCCTCCCATTCGGCGAAATTTTAACACCCGCGAGAACAAATTGTCAAGCGCTGGCCCCTTATTTATATCACTGTACATCATATATTCCGAAATATGGAAACAAAAAGTTCACATGATGCCGGGTAAGATGAACGACTTGTGCATACCTCCTTGACAAAATGAGAGTGTTTAGGTATACTTGCCCTAGCTTCGGCCCTTCGGTGGTGAAACTATTCGGAGGGCCGTATAGTTGTATGTCATGAAGATCTGCCTTTTATGTTATAGGGGAAAACCAAATTGCGGGGGACAGGGAGTTTACATTTATTACCTCTCCCGTGAACTGCAAAATCTGGGACATGAAGTCCATGTGATATCCGGCCCTCCCTATCCAGTAGTTGAAGAGGGTATTATCCTGCATAAGCTGGACAGCCTGCTCCTTTACGACAGGCCGGAACGTTTCCCGAAGGATTTCCCCTGGCGCAATCCCACTCCTCTTAACCTTTACGAATATGGCAACGTCTGTTTTGGGCTGTTTCCAGAGCCCTATACTTTCAGTATGAGGGCTTTCAGAAAACTGCGACAGCTCCAGAAAATACATAAGTTCGATGTAGTCCACGATAACCAGGGACTGGGATACGGCATGCTGCTGATCAAGCATCTGCTGAAAATCCCTGTTGTGGCTACTATTCACCATCCCATCACTGTTGACAGAAATATGGATATAGCAGCCGCGCCGAACTTGAGGTGGCGCATCAGGTTGCGTCTCTGGTATTCCTTCCTCCGCATGCAAAAGTTAGTAGCTCGGCGAATGGATAGAGTGATTACTGTTTCCCATAATTCTGCGAACGATCTTGTGGAGGTTTTCGGAATTGACCGAAGGAAAATGAAAGTAGTGCACAACGGCACTGATCAGGAATTGTTCAAGCCCTGTACTGCCACGGGAAAGGCCCCGAACAGTATCATCACAGTCAACAGCGGAGACTCGCCGATAAAGGGAGCCGATTATCTTCTCAAAGCTCTCACGATGCTTCGTGACGGGCCGTCACAGCCGAAGCTGACCATCGTTGGCCGGATAGCTCCCGAAAGCAGGAACCTGCGATTGGTAAAGGAATATGGCGTTGAAGATATGGTTACTTTTACCGGCCGGATCGATGATGATGAACTGGTTTCCCTGTATTCTTCTTCGGAAATAGCGGTAGTGCCTTCACTTTATGAGGGCTTTGGTTTCCCGGCCACCGAGGCAATGGCCTGCGGAACTCCGGTGATAGCTTCCCGCGCAGGCTCCTTACCCGAGGTGGTGGGAGAGGATAACGAAGCAGGAATCTCGGTGCCACCGGCCAACGCTGAGGCTCTGGCGGGAGCGATCAAAAACCTTCTGGGCAATGATGCCATGAGGAAAGAAATGGGCAAGGCGGGACGGAAACGGGTTGAGGATCATTTCAACTGGAGACGAGCTGCCGAGGAAACTGTCCAAGTTTACGAGGAGTTGTTGTGAATGCTGACCGTCGATTACGAACTCCTTGGAATAAAAGATGGTGAGCGAATCCTTGATCTGGGGTGTGGAGAGGGAAGGCATACTTGGGTAGCCTGCAAACAGTATAATGCCCAGGTTATCGGACTGGATCTGGACAAAACCAGCCTTGACAAGGGGCGACTGGTTCTGTGGAGACTTGATGAACAGGGAGAAACCAAAGGTGAGTGGCTCCTGACCAGGGGAAGCATCCTCAAACTCCCATTCCCGGATGGAACCTTCGATAAAATTATCTGCTCCGAGGTTCTGGAGCATATTCCCGATGACCGTCAGGCTATTCAGGAGATAGTGCGAGTTCTTAAGGATGATGGGTTCTTGGCTGTCAGTGTTCCCTCTTACCTGCCCGAAGCCATTTGCTGGAAGCTTTCCGATGATTATCACAACTATCCTGGCGGACATATCAGAATATACAAGGGCAAAGAACTCCCTTCCAAGCTACAACAGAAAAATCTGGATATTTACGCTGTTCGTCACAGGCATGCGCTGCATTCCTTCTACTGGATTTCCAAGTGTCTTTTTGGGGTCAACAATGGCCGTTTTGAGGTCATCGATCAGAAAGAGTGCGTCGCGGAATAAATATCCTTCAGACTCGATCGAGTTGGCCGTGGATGTCCATGGCAACGGGCGGTCATCAAAACCTCCATAAATTGAGGCCGCCAAGTTACCTAAAAAGGTTTTGCCGCCTCCTGAGGGCCCTTGCAGATGCATTACAGGCTTCTGCTTCCCTATTTTGCTGATTTGAGATGC
>CAZJQZ010000115.1:0-7513 GCA_964548045.1 uncultured Dehalococcoidia bacterium
TTGATATCCTCTCTGAGATATTTGAATACAATCCGGCATTACTGATATTATCTGCTATCATTTTCTTTCTCCTTAGCGATTATGGGGCTGTTTCCACAAGCATCGGCCCTCTTCGATCCTGATGTTTTTTCTTCGGTTCCATTGATCGATCGTTTTTGAATACCTGAAGCCAGTGTTTAAATAACAAAGCCACCCCTACCAATATTGGAAAGAGATCAACCCCCATACTGATAAAGAAGACATAAGCTGGTCTGTCTGAGATACTTGCATGCTCCGGGGTGATACTTTGTGCCAGCCTTCCCATAATCAGCAGTGCTGAAATATGGAGAACAAACATTATGCCAAATGCCAATCCAATCAGTTTTAATCGTCTGTATACTCTCAGTTTTGGCGTGGCCAGGATCAGTGCGAGCAAAATAACAAGCCCGTATTGAATTGAGAGGCCATCTATTGTCAGGACAATCAAATTGCCACCCTGCATCGATTCAACGGTTATGGAATCGTCTTCACAATCAAAAGTCACGCTTGAAAGATCAACGCTTCCGGCAGTTTCGACCAGAACACGATTGTATCCCGGCACCACCAGCAGTGACCATGCGACAGCAAGCACGATTATGAGAAGCGCAACCGTGCCCAAGAAAATCAATATTTTACGTTTTGCGAACATATCCCACCTTTGAGGCCCAGATTAACCAGATGGCAATTACTGCCAATATCATCAGCGGTTGCCATATTAGAAGATGGACGGTATCCATATAATTTGCAAAGTATGTGCCCACATAGAACAGACTGACCACTCGAATAAGATTGAGCAAAAACAGGGCAGGTAGACCAAGTGCCAAGCCCAGAAGCTTATGATTGACCCGAGAAGGATAAGCAATAATGGCACAAAGCAGGATCATCATAGGGATTACAGCAGTGCATTCATTCACTATGTTCAAAGCGCAACGGTCAGAAGCAAGTATGCTTCCATCAACCTCAACGTTGTTCCCGAAGATATTCAAAACAAACGCCGAAGAACGGGCAGTAAATGAAAGAAGGGCAAAAAGAGTATCCGTTTCCACGAGCCAGGAAAATACAAGCACAAATGCCCCAACCGTAAACATGAAGATCGCACAGGACCGTACGATCACTTTGTTGCGAACCAGAAAGAGCCTCAAACGTTGAACTATTTGCGATAACCCGCTCACCTGCGTTGTTTGATCTTCATTCCCAAAGACTCTTTCTCTTTTTCGTCTGCTGGCCTTTCCCATAAATCACCTCAGATGAATTGATTCCTGTAATCGCTTTCTGGAAAACGTGTTTTGGCGAGTTTCACCATCGCGTTCCAGTTCCTCTATCAAAGCTATGGGATCGATGGCTGTCCACTTTTCATGGTTCTTAAACAGCCTGGCATTTTCATATCTCAAACGCCTTCTTTCCTTTCCATTGTCAGGAATCATGATACTTGTATCAGGAAACAGGTGCGCAGGATGCTGTCGCTCCTTTCGCTTGTGATTCTTACCGTTTTTGTCTTGCATTTAATGACTCCGTTTTCCTTTTGTGAGGTAAGGAAGGGGCACAATAAGATCATTACCCCTTCCTTACGCAAACTAGATTCATCCAAGTATTCCTCTAAGTTCAGCAATTGGCAACGTTTACTTGCTTTCTTCTGAGCAGCATTGCCACCGTGAGACCAGCCAAAATCAATGTGCAAGTCAAAATACCCCATCCGGTAATTCCCGGGACTGGAGGAGGAGCAGCAATCCATGTTTTCTCTGCCGTTGCGGACACCAGAACTGCTCCGGTGGCATCAATTGCAGTGGCCTTAATAACGTCAACACCAGCCCCCCCGTCTCCTGTATAGGTAAAGGTTGCTTCTCCGCTGGCATTAGTGATTTCACTGGAAACCGGCTCATCATCATTGGGACCACCGATGATCTCGAAGTCTATCCTCACGTCAGCCTGAGGTTGCCCCCCTATCTTGTATATAGCAGTTACGGTGTGGCTGGTGCCTACCGGGTTGGTGGCAACCGGCGGAATCAGTTGAAGCGCAGGCGGGGCTGCCTTCTCCATAGTGAGTAAGGCCCAGGCAGTGGCGTTCACTCTACCACCCCAATAATCTGATGGCCAGCCGCCATCACCCTGTTGACTGCCCACAATTGCATCGGCCATTTCGTTATACCAGTTGATGGGACCAGCTCCAAAGGTATCTATTCCCAGTGCCTGAAATCCTTTCATACTGGTAAAACATGCCTGGTAATGAGGCTGTCCAGTGGCACCATTCCAACTCCATTTCCAGCCGGGATCAGGATTGCCGATGTTCCAGCTGCGTTCCATATAGTCAATAGCATCCTGAACCCTTCCGGTAACTTGAGTATCTCCCACGAGCGCCATCTCATTGAGCAGGTTGCCTGTTTTGAGAATGTTGACCCAACTGTTTGGATTTGTATATCCCGATCCGCCATCGTTAAGATCCCCGTTGACATCATTCTGGATGTAATCTATCCAGATTTCCAGTTCATCAAACACAAATGACGGAACCGTCAGTCCGAATCCCCAGGGAGCCGGGGCTTCAGCATAGCTCAATCCCAGTGTGGCATAACCTGTGGTTGAATTATCGCTATCACCGGAGTTGTGATAGTACCGCCAGCCTCCCCTTTCCCAATCGGCATCATTCTGGCCAAAAGCAAAGTAATCAACCATATCCTGAGCCACTTGAGTGTAAGTCCAACCAGCCAGATCTCCTACTCCCACAGTCCGTGTCGGTTCCTGGCTGGCACAAACGGCCATCAGGGCAATCCCCGTTTCATATGTAGCGTGACTCCATGGGGGTGAACCACATGGATAGTAGGAAAAGACCCCCAGTCCATTTCCATTGGTATCGGGATCCCCATGCGGCTGCGGACTTGTGGCGATCGCGATCGTGTGAGTGTGAGTGAAAATGTAGTCCAGCCCATCCTCAACATTCTGGTGATAGGCATATGCCGGATCAAAAGGCGACATACCCATGAATACCGCATGGGTTTCAAACTTGAGGACGGCCAGTGCGGTGGTGCCCACACTGTTGCATCCCCCAACCCATGAACCATCCCAATTTTGCTGCCCTGCCAGCCACGCAAGCCCATCTTCGCATGATTGTTCAATTTCAGCCTGTGTGGCAGCCGTTGCCGTTGCCGGTACTAACAATGCCAGCAGCAACATGGCAGCAATCATAATTCCAAAAAATCGTTTCTTCATCTAGCGAACCTCCTTTCATTTAATTTTTTCACAGTTCGCTTTTGTGCTTCGGGGAGGGGAGTTTTTACCTCCCCTCCCCTTACTATTGCATAAAATCCAATGGCCTCTTCTCTTTACTTGCTCATGCGTAAGTTCGTCTTACTCCAAAGCCTGCCATGAGAGCGCTCAGCATGATAACCGTTGCCAGGATTCCCCAGCCGGCTATTCCCGGTGCGTCAGGAGGAGGACCAGGAGTCCAAAGCTTGACGGCATTTTCCGTGGCTACCAGCCCATCAATTTTCCCCCCGACACCACGTGCGGTTATCACATCCGTATTATCAGTAGCGGTTGCCTTCGCATCCGTGTAGGTCCAGCAAGCCTTTCCATTGATATCGGTCACCAGTGGCCCGCTCATCAGCCCCTCGTTTGGTCCGCCAATCACTTCAAATACTACCGTTTCACACGGCATCAGGGTGCTGTTTTCGGTTACCACGGCACATATTTCGTGACTGGTACGTTGAAGGTTAGAGTCCTGTAGAGGATCAAGGTTGATCTGCGGAATAAGGTGCTCCAGCTTCTCTTTGATGGCATCGGCATAGTCATTCCAATCCCCGCATACCCTTACGAAACCACTGAAATTAGGATCCGGTGGTCGTGGCGGATAGGACTCGGGAGGAATAATGCTGCCTCTTACAGTGCCGGCCGGTAGATTGTATGGCGCGCCTATAGCAGCATGTGCTGTTGTATCATATACCAGGTCAGTTGCCATCCATACAATACCCGGTGTAGACACGCCAACGGCTTCTGCGTCCACCTCATCAACGCCTTCCCCTACAGCCGATGAGACAGCGCTTACTGCTTGAGCTTTTGCATCGTTCTCATTTACAACGCCATCATACCGGGTGTTGGGAAGGCCATCCGAGGAGATATTGATGATATGCCGGCTGGCAGTGCTCCAGTTTTGTCTTACAGTCACTCCATCCGCTTCATATTTCATCTTTTCAACAGCAAGGTCGATGCCTCCGGCCATTGGTGTCCAGCCACCTATTTGCGAAATCCCTTCGATTTGCAGCGCCACAGCATCAGCAGTCGCCTGGTTGTCGATTATCACAGGAGCCACTTCCTCATTGTATACGGGGACACCGCCAACAGTTCCGAACTGGACTACCATGATCTCGATAGTGCCGTTTTGTGCTACATAGTTGCTATCTTTGACCGCTGCTGCCAATCCTGTACGCATAATGGTGAATTCGCCGCTATTTATGCTTCCGGAGCCATCTAGCACAAATGCTACCTGTATCGCTACCGGGGGATCAGGAGCTGCACTTGCACTTCCTACCGTCAGGGTCAGGGCCAGTATAAGAACCAGCGCCACGGCCAGCAGCCTTCCGGTAATTGCATAATTTCGCTTATGCATTGCTCACCTCCTTTAATTCACTTTTACCTGCTTTCCTTTGCGTTCACTTGTGCATTTTATGTTTAGCAGGTGATCCTTGCGCAAATTGCTGGCCCTTGTTATTCTGATGGTGCCGGGAACTGGAGAAGCTCGAAGGATAGGTCGAATTCCAGCTTGTCCTTCATCAGGGCATTGGTTGGCCAGTGATCCCACTTGGCTTCAGCCGGGATGTTTTCATCGAATAAACCTGCCGGGATTATGCCTGCTGCTACCAGATCATCTTCATCCACATCCTGCAGGTTCAATTCGAGTTTTATGAAGATGCTGTTCTCGTAAAGTTCCATGGTATCTGGATCATC
This sequence comes from uncultured Dehalococcoidia bacterium, assembly GCA_964548045.1. Taxonomy (GTDB): domain Bacteria; phylum Chloroflexota; class Dehalococcoidia; order SZUA-161; family SpSt-899; genus JBGLNL01. Next base: position 4,954 of record CAZJQZ010000115.1, read on the forward strand.
CTCATTTGCCATCTGGCCGAGTTCGACTTGGTTGCAGAATATCTCGTCGATCTTGACTATGCCGTTTTGGTCGAGATCATACTGTGTGAGAGGTAATTCCACCCAGTCGTAAGCTCCTCCGGCTGTCCCGTCAGTACTCATGTTGGTGGTGTATATTGTGATATCCACATGCTTGGAGAGTTCACAGTTCTCGCCGAATTCACCCAAGATAGGCAGATTGCCATTCTCCGCAGGCATGGTCGGGTCTTCAGCGGCATAGATATAGGTGCCATCCTCAAGCTCGCCTATGGGATGGTTGCCTGTCTCGGCTGCCACTTCGGGCTCGGTCTTGATGATGCCGCTGCACTCGATGTTCTTGAGGTGCAGATAGGCATACGGCATGAACTGGTCACCCTGCCCAATATTGGTCAGGTCAAAGACCTCGGTCTTCGGGTCCGGGCACTCCGGCCATGCATCCACCGTGGTATAGATCACAGGCACATCGGGATCTTCCCAAAGATTGCCCAACTCATCGCTTACTAACAGGTCCAGGCTGCCGGTGGCGAAATAGTTGTCCTGGCTGCTCTCTATATCGCTGAAGTCGGCCAGGCTGGAGCCCATCAGGCCGGTCACCGCGGCGATGATGAGCAAACTTACTAGTACCTTTTTCATTTCCTTTCCTCCTTTTTTTCCTTAATAATTTAGGTTTTGCATGAAGCACTTAGTGTGCGGTTTTTTTATACATCCGACTGTTGCATTGTAAGATTTGCTTTTTCCAACTCTCATCGACCCCCCGGTATGATTGTTCTCATTTGCAAAAAGCCTCTTTTAGACTTCCTGATCGATAGAACAACCGGGGCAGAGCCAGCCGGACAAATGCAATTCTCGTATTGAAATCCTTCTTAATTAAGGAACATTTCCAGGCTGAAACTGCAGCAATTCTAATGACAGATCAAAATACATTTTGTCCTTCATCAAACCATTGGTTGGCCAGTGATCCCATTTGCGCTCGTGAGGATTTGTATCATCGAACCACCCGTATCCGGTGCCGGGATCGATTAATTGACCTTTCATTATCAGTTCGTCCTCGTCCACATCCTGAAGGTGAAGAGCAACTTTGATGAACAATCGATCTTCGTAGTAACCAATAGTGGTGGGATCATCTGCGTTCTCCACCTGTCCAAGCTCAATTTGCTTGCAGAAAATTTCGTTGACCTTGATGATTCCGTTGTTATCGGTATCGTATTGGCTCAAATCAACCCAGTCCCATGATGCTTGAGGAACCAGGCCGGGTATGGGGTCACTGGGATTGCTCTGGTGGCTCACCCATATTTCGATATCCACATGTTCCGATAATCTGCAATTCTCACCGAATTCTCCCAATGCAGGCAGGTTGCCGGGGCCAGCGGGATTGAACCTGTCTGATGCAGCATAGATGTAGTTGCCGTCTTTATCTTCCCCAACCGGGTGGATTCCCTGTTCAGCCGCGATCTCCGGTTCAACCTTTATAATGTTCTCGCAAACGATGTTCTTTAGGTGAAGGTATACATACGGCGTGAACTGGTCACCCTGCCCTTCATTGATTACTCCTAACCGGCGATCATGGGAAGTGCACGGCCAGGTATCGTTAACCTCGAAGATAACGGGGATATCCGGGTCTTCATATATATACCCGGTGGGCCCCACAACTTTAAGATCCATACTGCCGGTGCTGAAATAGTTATCGGTGCTGCTTTCAATATCGCTGAAATCAGCCAGACTGGCGCCCATCAGGCTGGTCACAACTGCGATTGCCATAATACTCAGTAATAATTTCCTCATTTCACACGCTCCATTTTCTCGAATTAATGTCCACCCTCATCGACCTCTGTTTGCCGTAAATTCAGGCAAGCCACAAATACTCAGGTAACTGCACTTAAATTTGTTCACATGCACCTCCTTTCCCGATTACACCATTTAACTTGGAGGAAGATTTTTCGCCCTGATATCATCTACCTTCTCAACATCATGGCTGTCGATTATTCCGCTCCCTCTCGAAAAGTAATATCCCTCTCCGCGAAATTGAAAAAGCCGATAAGGTTTGATATCAATTGATTCCAGCTTTTGCTTCAATCGCCGCATATGGAAATGTAACGTATTCACCGAAATGCTATTGTCTAAAACTTCATTAGCCAAATAGGAATAGCTCATCAGTTTCCCTTCATTAAGAGAAAGGCAGGTAAGCAGGCGAAACTGTACAGGGCTCAAAGTGGCAATGTGATCGGCAATTTCGATCATACAATTGTGCGGGTGTAAATGAATGCGGTAGGCATAGGGTTTCCTGTATCTGCGAAGCAAGGAATGAGCCCTGGCCACCAGTTCCAGTCCATAAACAGGAGATGACATATATTCGTCTGCTCCCAGGTTCAACGCTGAAGCATTGCTTTGTTCCACTTCACCCGCCGGGACAAGGATTACAGGAAGCCGTGGCATCTCGATTATCTTTGAACATATCGGATACTCTTTCGGCGTGATATCGGCCATGATTACAATATTCGGCGCCATCTCATAAACTTTCTTGATGGTTTTCTCATCAATACCA
>CAZJQZ010000116.1:0-7494 GCA_964548045.1 uncultured Dehalococcoidia bacterium
TCCCAAAGTTATCAAATAGAAACCCTTCCTCCTGACCACCTGGAAAAACTCGTGTCGGGCAATCACAAACGTCTTCTTCATGATTCTTCCTGTGCCACCCTGATAAATATCTCATGTAGTGAAGGGGTGGAGACTTCGAATCGATCGACGGTTACTCCGCGTTCAACCAATCTGCCAAGTATCTGATTTGCTGAAGTACCCTCATCAAAAAACAATTCAGAGTAACTGCCGTGATCCTTCACCTCGGTAACACCGAGTAAATCATTGATCGATCCACTGTATTCCAGGAAAACGGAGTTGTTCCGATAGCGAGATCGTATCTCCTGCAATCCGCCGTACAGAACAACCTTCCCTTTATTGACCATTAACACACGGTCGCAAAGCTCTTCGACCTCGTTCATCTGATGCGTGCTTAGTATTATAGTTCGACCGGATTCTTTGAGTTCCAGAATGATTTTCTTGAGCATCTCGCGGTTAACCGGATCCAACCCGGAGAATGGTTCATCCAGAATCACCAGCTCAGGATCATGGATGATGGTAGCGGCCAGCTGGATGATTTGTCCCATGCCCTTGCTGAGCTGCTCAATTTTCTTTCCTTTATGTTCGGCCATCCTCAGTCGCTGGAGCCACTGGTTGGTTGCGCTAATAGCCTCATGTTGGGACAGCCCTTTCAAACGTGCCATATATTCCAGTGATTCCGATACGGAAATCTTCCGGTAAAGGCCCCTTTCCTCGGGCAGATAACCAATCCTGTCCGTGTTATCCTGGCCGGAAGGCGCATCCAGTACCGTGATTTGACCAGAATCAGGCCCGATAATATCCATCAGCATCCGAATTGCAGTCGTTTTACCGGCGCCATTAGGACCCACCAGCCCCAGTATCTCGCCAGACTTGAGTTCAAATGAGACATTGTTCACGGCATAGATATCGTTGAATGACTTACTCACCTCGGAGACCGTCACTGTGGTGGTACCAGCAGGTAATGTGCTGGCCAGCAACGGCAGTGATGGTTCATATATTTGGGAATCAAAGGAATTTGCAATGCTCGATTCTGCTGAACCTCTTCGCTTGTGCTGTCGATATCGAAACAGAACGACCGCTGCCGCGACTAACAATACCGCAAGAGATGCAATTTCCATAAAACCTACTTTTCATCAACTAGGAATTACAAATTCGCTAGTGACCTGCCCCCCATTATTGTACCACTCTCGGTGCTAGAGCTGGGATGCAAGCAGGCCGGAAAGTCTCAGGGGCAGCGTTTCTATGTAACGGCCAATAGTTCCTCGAATGCTGGGGCTGTCTCTTCCTTCATGCCGGGTTCTGGTGCCGATATACTAATCATTCATCCTTAATTCGAGTAAATGCTCTCAAACCTTCAATCGGATCATATATTTTGATGAAATCATCATAGTAGAAAAAATCATTGTGCTCACTTTCAATCTGTCCTTTCATGTCAATATTATGGACAATTATAAGCTCTTCACACTCATTTGAGCCCTCAATCAATTTAACCCCGGAGGGAGCCCATAAACCAGACCCACCCCAAAACTCGTAATCACCTCGCTCCTGTGTCACTACCGCATTACTACCCAAAACCCATATCTGATTAAATGCTGCCTGACTTGATATCATCAAATCCCACATGAATCCGTAGTAATGGTCAACATTCACTCCCATGCTTGGGTACGCTCTTTCCGATGATCCCCTCCAACTAGCTAGTTCGATAAACGCATCAATCTTGTCAACCATTGCATACTCTTGAAATATTTGGGTAAAACACATGTCATAGCAAGTTGTAAAACCAAATTTTCCCCACTCAGTGTCAAGGATCAAGGTATCTGTCCTTCCAGATTTTGTGAAGGTTTTTTCAATACCAGGCAAGAACGTCTTGTCGTATATGTGGAATTGCTCATTTGATTCGGAATTGAGATTGGCGCAATCAAAGGTTTCATCAATGACATATGTGGAATTCAGGAACTTACCATTAGGATCATTAGGATCTAATCGTATATTGTTGAAAACAATATATTGTAATTGATCATCCAATTTGGAGTTGACTTCAACTAGCCAATCCAGGTGATTATTAGTCACCCCCGCTTTCATATAATTCCAACATTCTGGAGAATCCTCCCAGAAATAGCCGGTTAGGGAAAACTCGGGAAATAGTATCATATTCACATCATATTCCTTGACGATATCAATAATATCCAATATTCTCTGTTTGTTTTCGTCAATACTCTCTATTCCCGAGGATGAAACCATATTAACTTTGTTCACTATCCCAATCGAAATTTTACTCGGATCATCAGAGTAGCTACGTTCAACCACGGGTAATGTAGTTTCGTTAACAGGTTCTACACTAGGCGTGATATCTGAAATGCAACCGATAAGCAAAAGGAAAATCAGAATGGTTAGAGTGATAATAACCAAACGAGCAGAAGAAAGGGGAAGGGTATAATAGGCCTTATATCTCATAATCTACAATCTCCCATTTTATCAGTGATATTTTCAAGTGCCATACTATAAAGGTCTGATCTGCCTCCCGGAATTCTGCAGTATCATTCTTGGGGAGGTCTTATGCGGGTCGGGAGAATAATCAGAGTAAGCAGCGAGGTAAGCACCATTACGATTGCCCCAGCGAGCATAGCGTCGGACATTCCAGAGGCGAAGGCCTTGTTAGTTTCGTCCACGACCAGCCGGGCGACATCCTCCGGCAAGTGTTCCGCGACTATATGGGCGCTCTGTATGCTGTTCTGAATTGCTTCGTAAGTTTCATCTGTCAAGGAAACCGCCGCCTTCAGTCCCTCGGTGCTGTCCAGGTAGATCCTGTTCATTACCGCACCCAGGACGGCTACTCCCAGCAGGTAGCCTATCTGCTGTGTCGTCGCGTCCATCGCCGAGCCAATCCCGGCTTTATCTACCGGCAATGAGCCCATGACCGAGTCAGCTGCCGGACTCCATGCCAGTCCGAAGCCGATTCCGACGAATATCAATGGGCCCAACAGCACCAGGTAAGACGTATCCGTGGTGGCAAACGACAGCCAGAACAGTCCGCCTCCGGATACCAAAATGCCCAGGCCGACCGGTAATTTGACTCCAATAGCACGTACAGCTATCGGGACCATGAATGCCACCATCGTCATAATTACCGTACCCGGCAGGAGACGGAGTGCCGTTCCGAGGGCGGAATGGCCTTGTACAGTCTGGAAGTACTGACTGAGGAAGAAAAGCATGCCGGCCGTTCCAAACGACCCCGCGACCATTGCCAAGTTGGCCCCGGTGAAGGACATGTTTTTAAAGAACATCATCGGAAACATGGGGGCACTGATGCGCCGTTCCCACCAGACAAAGACCGTTAGTACCGCGATTCCGACGGCCATGAACGTGATCGCCGAAGCTTCAGTCCATCCGTCTTCACCTGCTTCGATGATGCCGTAGACAAGCAGGGACAGTCCCGCGATAGAGAGTAACACTCCGGGCAGGTCTACCCTGGAAGCAGTCTCATCCCTCGATTCCCTGACGAAATAGTACGCTCCTGCTAACGCGATCAGCACCACCGGGACATTAAAAAGGAACACCGAATACCATTCGAAGAACTCCAGCAAGACTCCCCCGATGACCGGTCCGATGCCGTAACCGAATCCGAAGATACCGGCCCAGATGCCGATGGCCGTGGCGCGCTGCTTCTGATCGGCAAAGGTCGCCCGAATAATTGAAAGCGTCTGGGGAAGCGTTATGGCTCCGCCTATACCCATAAGGGCGCGGCAGGCAATGAGCATGCCCATTGAAGTGGAAAGCGCCGCCAATAGGGAGAAGATGCCCAGTACGATCAGGCCGACCTGACACAAACGCTTGCGCCCAAAGCGATCGCCGATAGCCCCCATGGTCAACAGCAGTGCCCCGAAGGACAGAAGGTAGGCATTGATCATCCACTGGAGCTCGCTGATACTTGCTTCGAACTCCTCCGATATCGCCGGCAAAGCCAGGTTGAGAATACCGTCATCAATGCCAATGATCAGCACGGCAAGGCACAGGAAGGCCAGCGCAACCCAGGGCTTGTTGTATCTCCTTTGTTCGTCTTTCATGACAACGCTTATCCTTTAACTGAGATGGAATCTTTCCATGAGTATCAGGAGTGGGCCCAATTGGCCCTTACTATACAACCAATCCAAATGGCTGTCAAAGCGGGGTCACTAGAGGGGAAATGGTTAATAGATTGTTACCAGTTAACAAAGACCCTGAATGTAACGTTGATGAACAGATGAATGATAAATGCCGGCCAGAACGAGTTACCACGATATGCCACGTAACCAAAGTAAATGCCCATAGGAATAGTGCTGATTACCTCTAACTCAGCCGTTCCTTCAGGTCATTTACTCGCTGCTTAAGAGTATTGTTCCATTGCTTACAATTTCGGGGAAATCACCCTTGCATGTGCTAACCACAATCCGGCCATTATTTATGGTTCTTTGGAGAATAGTAAAAAGGCAAACCAGTGATTATTTCATTGGTTTGCCTTTATTTTCATTGGTCGGGGAGAGAGGATTTTAACCTCCGACCTCTGCGTACTGAGGTCTACATTACGGCATAAATCAGTCCAAGTCTAACATTCTACCTAAACCAGTTCCCGGGGGGCAGGTCACCGGTTAAGAGTGCGGTTTTTCGTGCAATTTTGATGAGATCATGATTGCTCTTCCATCAAATTTGTCTCGATTGCAGTTCCTAAAACAGCATCAAACTTGAAGGTTTTAATCTCGAAGGGTTGCAAGGTTATACTCTTTCGAATGGGTTTGCCTGCTGCTATCCGTAATTGGGTTTTCTGTTTCTGCCCTGTGGGTTCAAACAGGCGGACAATCCACCCTTTGCCATCAATTGCTTGCTTGATAGTGGTAATTTGAACCCGGTCGTTCGATAAAGTCACCAAAGCTTTTGGACGAATTCCCTGCCCGGAAGGACTGACCCATTGAACCAAAGGCTTCTCATTTTGCCCCTGTGCTTCGCGAGCAATTGAATCCATTCGCTCATCGACTGAGCCAGCATTGAACCAGAATCTGAAAATTCTCTCACCCTGGTCGATGCGGGAACGGAACATGGTATCTGGCAAGTATGGCCAGTCACCAAGTGGATGAGCAGCATAAGCAGGCGAGCGTAAAAGACTAATGCGCATCTCCCCATTCTTAAACGATGATCCATACGTACCATCGTTCACCACGGTCAGGGCCAAATCATCGTATTCCGATACAACGGCAGTCCATTTCTGGGCGACTACCTCACGCCCATTATCGGGCAACTCGTCGCGACCGTAGGCTACTTCTCCCATGTACCCGGCATTTTGAAATACTGTGGGAACAGATAATTTGAGCATTTTATCTTTTTCGTTCCAGAACACCCTTACTTCAACTTCAACTTCCCTGCCGACTTTGGGAACTCTCCATGTCATCAGTAAGAAAGAATCATTGTAGCCATATAGTGCTTCAACAATAGTTCGCACCGGACCATCTTCAGTTACTCTTATGGGTTTCAATCGTTTAGCAAAAACTCCGGATACCTGTGCGCTCTTTGTTTGTGAGAGAAGACGGAATCGCCCTGCAATAGTATCGAATCTGTCTGTGGTCATTCCCCACGGATCAGGTGTATCTTTCATAACCAGAGCCTCAAAAGAGCCTTTGCTAAGTATGTCTTTGCCATTAAAACGGAAATGCTCAACCAGTCCTGTACCGGTATTTATAGCCCAGTCAATATTTTCGCCCTGTACGCGGATAAGCCCGTTTTTTCCCGTATCATCAATTTGTGGACGATTCGGCTGACGCGTTAGTTTGACATCAAAACGATTCATTACACCGGGTGCCAGTTTGGCGCGGAATGTGACCCGTTTACGCCAATCCATGGTGATGTTGCTGCCGGGCCTTTCGGCCTGAACAGGAATTGACTTCCCTTTATGTCTCAGGGTCGGCACCCAGAATGTATCTGGACAGAAGATGTAATACGGGAAGTTGAACTCAGCCGTGATCGTCGTTTCAATCTCCCAGGGATGCGGATTGTACACTAGGATTGGAAACGTATCCGGTTTGGTCTGCGGCTGTCCACTCGCGAGGGCGAAGAAGGCTCGTGCTCTTATTCGCGATAAAACTTCTAGTCCATGCCCTATCTTCTGCAAGCTGAACTGTTCCACTGGCTCTACTGATGATCCGGGGAGAATATCATGAAAAGCGATCCAGAGCATATCTTCCTGAGCGTTTTCCAATTGGTCCGTTGGATATGGCATCAAACCTTGAGCCGCCGCTGAGGAAACCATTTTCTCGGTCATGAACAAGGCGTTTTCCAAAGCACGGTATCCCTGTTTCACTCGGATCATGGAAGTATAGCATCCGACCATTTCCGGGTTCAGATCATTTTCCCATCGTATCAGCTTCTTTCGGTGTTTTCTGATATCAGCAAAATAAGCCTCCGGAGTAGAGTGCTCAATCTGCCAGTCCTTCTCGCTTTTGGCAATTCGATTGATATCCCGGATATCCTTTCGGCTTGGCCCGCCTCCGTGATTGCCGACTCCCCAGAGCATCAGGGTCGATCCGAGTTCAGGCTGTGCCATCATGTGAATTTTGAGTTTATTGCCCGCTTCACCAAATGAAAATGTCCCGTACCACGTCCGCTGATGAGTACAGAGGATTTCTGAACCATCATAACCAACCCATATGTAGTCATGCTCCTGCTGAGGATAATCCATGTTGGTGGGACGACAGTGAAGGTATGAATTATATCCGCTTTTAGTAAGTATCTGAACCAGGCCTCTCGTATGACCAAAAGCATCGAAATTGATGGCGGTGGTTGGGCGGCTACCGAATTTCTGCTTGAAATACTCTCTTCCTGCCAAAATCTGCCGGACGAAACCTTCACCAGATGGCATGTTGCAATCCGGCTGTAGGTACCAGCCGCCCATGATGTGCCATTTTTCGGCTTTAACCAGTTTCTGAATACGTTTGAATAACTCCGGTTCGTATTCCTCAATCCACTGGTAGAGCACTACCTCGTTATGATTAAATATAAAACCTTCGAACTCTTCACAAAGGTCCGCCGCGGTGCGGAAGGTAGATAAAGCTTCCGCCACTCCTTCCTCCCATTCCCACAGCCAGACGGGATCAAGGTGCGCGTTGCAGACCAAATGTATCACAGGTTTTTTCATTCAACCATTGTCCTTTCAGAAAGATTCAACCTGGATTACTGTGATATTCTGAGTATCAGCTTCACCTTCCCGGCCAAATACCCGAACTTTATCCAAAGGTATGGCCCCACCAATTGTAACCACTACTTTTTCATCTTCGCTGCTTGCGGTTATGGCAATAGTGGTTTCCCGGTTCTGATGGAACTGGTATCTGGCCTTGCCCTGTTGATCCAGCAGCACAATTAATTCCACCGGTGTTTGCTCCGTTAGCTCAGCAGTGCTTTGTACAATTGGGCCAAGGGGGATTACTGATCCTCCTCGTAACCATACGGGGA
>CAZJQZ010000117.1:0-7438 GCA_964548045.1 uncultured Dehalococcoidia bacterium
AAGGGGCTGTAAATTCACTTATGGATAAGTCTGCCAGCGAAATATGGGATGCAGCATTAGGTGGATTAGAGGTTGAAGTAACCAGATCCAACTATCAGACATGGCTCAAAGATACAATCGGGCTTTCATACCAAGACGGGTATTTCGTGGTGGGTGTCCCGAATACCTTTGCCGTTGAGTGGCTGGAAGAGCGGCTGCTCCACCTGGTGAAGAAAACCTTGGCAAGCGTGCTGGGGTGCACCGTGGATGTTCAATTTGAGGTTCGCCAGGGACAGCAGCAGGAAGGAGACCCGGTCGGCCCGGCCAGCAGAAGTAATGGGGGAAATAGCAACTGTAAATTCAACCCCAAGTACACTTTTTCCTCTTTCATAGTGGGCAATTTCAATCGACTGGCCCATGCAGCAGCCATCGGGGTAGCAAAGCATCCCGGAGGCATGTACAACCCCCTCTTCCTCTATGGAGGGGTGGGCTTGGGGAAGACCCATCTCATGCATGCCATCGGCCAATCCATTCAAGAGGATTTCGGTCAGGTTATTTACGTCACCGCCGAGCAGTTTACGAATGATTTTATTGCCGGCATCCGGGAGAAAAACACAGAGGGGTTCCGGGAGAAGTATCGTTCTGCCGACGTGCTCCTCATCGACGATATCCAGTTCATTGCCGGCAAAGATCAGACTCAGGAGGTGCTCTTCCATACCTTTAACGATCTCCACACCGCCGGCCACCAGATCATTCTCAGCAGTGATCGGCCACCCAAAGCGCTCTCACTGCTCGAGGATCGGTTACGATCACGGTTTGAATGGGGACTGATCGCTGATATCCAGCATCCCGATTTCGAAACCCGCATCGCCATTCTCCAGTCCAAGGCTGAAGAAATGGAAGTTTTCGTCCCGCTTGATGTCCTCCACCTCATTGCCAGACAGGTACAGAATAATATCCGGGAATTGGAAGGGGCCCTGAACAGAATCATCGCCTTTGCCCGGATTACCGGTGCGCCTATAACAACTGACCTGATTGCCGAGTCACTGACCGAACTGGCTATCGATGCAACAAGAACAACCCCTACCTCCAGTCAACTCATCAACGCCGTTTCCTTATATTTCGGGGTGACTGCTGAAGCACTGATCGGCAAGAAGCGGGATAAAGCGGTGGCCTTCGCTCGTCAAGTGGCAATGTATTTGATGAGAGAAGAGATGAATTCCCCCTGGACCGACATCGGGAGAACCCTCGGCGGGAGAGACCACAGCACGATCGTCCACGGCCACGGGAAGATCGCGGCAGAAATCGAGACAAGCTCCGCCCTGCGACGCGATATTTTCGACATCAAAGAGAAGCTTTATTCCTGAAAAGATGCGGAAAGATACGCCCTCGGGAACTGTGGATAAGTCCCTGATTTTTGTGGATAAACCCTCTAAACCGTGGATAAGTCCCATTTTCTGCGGGTTTTCCCCAATCAAGACTACAGGTTTTTCCCACCCTTAAACCCCCATTTTTTGACCACGTTTTTCCTCATTCCACCCATATCCATCAACCCGGACTCAACCGGATTCTGCAACTTAAAATCCTCAGTTATCCCGGTTTTACCAGTCCTTCACGGCCTTATTAATTCTATTATCTATGCCAGTCTCTATCATCATTCTAAGATTTCGGGTAATATCTTAATAAGAAGAAGGGACAGGAAAAGGTTTGAGAAAAGCCCTAAACGGACTATCAATAAATCATAGAGATTGAATTAATGATCGATCAAATCAGGATATATGTATACGGAGGGAATGGGGGCAACGGGGTAGTGAGCTTTCGTAGGGAGAAGTTCATTCCGTTCGGAGGGCCTGATGGGGGAGATGGAGGGGACGGAGGAAGCATAGTGCTTGTTGCTGATCGAAGCAAAACCACACTGAGTGATCTCAGGCGGCAGAAGCACTATCGAGCAAATAAAGGGGAGAACGGGAAAGGAAAGAGTCAGCATGGAAAAAAAGGGGTTTCTCTGGAAATAAAGGTGCCGGAGGGAACGATTGTCCGCGGCGTGGAAGGTGATGAGGAGATAGTACTCGGAGACCTCGTCTCCGATGGGCAGAGGCTGGTGGTGGCAAGGGGGGGCAGAGGAGGATGCGGGAATGAGCACTTTGCCACATCTGTTAAACAGGCGCCAAAAAATGCGCAGGAAGGGGAGGCTGGTGAGGAACGGGAGATAGTGCTCGATCTTAAGCTGCTTGCCGATGTCGGGCTTCTTGGCCGCCCTAATGCAGGCAAGTCCACACTCATCAACGCAGTCTCCGCCGCTAAGTCCAGGGTGGCTGACTACCCTTTCACAACTCTCGAGCCGAAGCTTGGCGTAGTGGAGATCGGCTACGAAGCTTTCGTTATCGCCGATATCCCGGGCCTGATCGAAGGAGCCCACGCCGGACACGGGCTGGGCCATGAATTCCTGCGGCATATCGAGCGGACACGGGTTCTGATTCACATCATCGACGGAACCACCCGGAATCCTCTTTCAGACTTTGAGGAGATAAACAGAGAGCTTTTCCTTTTTAATGCCTCACTGAAAGCAAAACCGCAGGTTGTAGTAGTGAATAAGATCGATATTCCTTCCGTGCGAGAGCGGTTGCCGGAGCTTGAAAAGAGCATTGCCGGAATCGGGTTTCCGGTGTACTCTATTTCCGCAGCAACCGGGGAAGGTGTGCCCGATCTTATGAATAAGGCTCTGGAAATGTTGAGCGAAGTTGTTCCTCCTCCGGTGGAAAAGAAAGAGGAGTTTAAGGTATTTCGGCCCAAACCTGTTGATTGAGGGGAACACATGAAGACGGGGCTTTTCGGAGGCACATTCGATCCGATCCATCTGGGCCATCTCGCTATAGCTGAAGATGTCAGGGCGAAGCTGGGGCTTGACCGGGTCATTTTCATTCCTGCCAGATATCCCTGGCTCAAAGCTGATCGGGAAATATCCGATGGGCAGCATCGATTGGAGATGGTGAAACTGGCTATAGCATCAAACCCTCAATTTGAGGTGTCTGCTGCGGAGATGGAGAGACCGGGCCCATCTTATACCCTCGATACTGTTGAAGCGATGAAGAAGGCGTTCGGCCCTGAAGACGAACTGTATTTTATAGCCGGCTCGGATGCCATAATGGATATGCCGCGCTGGAAGGAGCCGGAGCGGGTGATGAGCTTATGCCGGATTGTGGGGGTCGAGAGACCGGGCGCGCCGGAAATCGATGCTGAAGCCCTGAGGCCCCTGATCCCGGCGGTTTCAAGTTGTCTGGCAGTTGTCGATGCTTCGCGGATAGACATCAGCTCTACGGTCATCAGGGAGCGGATCAGAGGTGGTCTTTCGATCAGTGACATGGTGCCGACGGAGGTGGAACAGTATATTCGCAAACACGGTTTGTATTCATCCTGAATTTGCAGGAGGAGTCAGTTGGAATTAAAAAAAGATGAGCTTGAGAGATTGAGGGAGCTGGTTATAGAGAAATCATTCCGATACGGGTACTTTACCCTGTCGTCGGGACAGGAAAGCCTGTACTATTTCGATGGTCGCCTCACAACTCTTTCGCCTGAAGGGGCGCAACTGGTGGGCAGGCAGATGTTCGCCCTGGTGAAAGATTCAGGGATTGATGCCATCGGAGGCCCAACCCTGGGGGCGGACCCGATTGTTGCGGCGGTGGCGCTGGTGAGCTATCAGGAAGGCAAGCCTGTTCCGGCTTTCATCGTAAGAAAGGACCCCAAGAAGCACGGTGCCCAGCGACATATCGAAGGGAACTTCCCCGCAGGGGGAACGGTGGCCATAGTGGATGATGTCATCACCAGCGGCGGATCGATTTTGCGGGCCATCGAGGTGGTGGAAGCGGCGGGAGCTCGGGTGGGGAAAGTGATCGTTCTGGTGGACCGAAATCAGGGCGGTGCCGACGAATTACGAAAGAAGGGCTACGAATTCGTAGCCCTTCTTAATGCTGATGACAAAGGGAATGTGAGTATCGGTTGCTAAAATCAGGCGGCAATTACTTCCGGCCCGTTGGTTGGCTCCTCTGACGGAATCTCTTCTGGCTCGTTGATTATAGCGATCGAGGCTACCTTGTCACCTTTGTTGAGCCGGATCGTCCTCACTCCCTGAGTGCTCCTGCCGAATTTCGAGATTTGCTTCAACAGCGTCCGGATAATCGTTCCCTGTTTGGTTGTTACCATTAACTGTTCATGAAGGTCAACTACCGCGGCGTCTGATACTTTCCCGGTCTTATCGTTTACCAGATGAGCCCGCATCCCGCTTCCCCCGCGTGTCTGTTGCCGGTATTCTTCTTCCAGAGTGCGTTTGCCGTAACCATTTTCGGTAACTGTAAGTATGAAAGCTTTGGGCCGGATGATATCCATCGCTACTACATAGTCGTCTCCGATGAGCCTTATGCCCCGCACTCCGCCACTGGTTCGTGATGCGGTGCGCAGCTTGCCCACAGAGAACCTGATGCCCTGACCTGACCGGGTAACGATGATGGCGTCATCCTCTGCAGTGGCGGCCTGAACCGAAATGAGTTCGTCATTCTTTTCAATATCCATGGCGATAATCCCGGAGGCGCGAATCTTGGAGAACCGTTTAAGCTCGGATTTTTTCACCTCTCCCATTCTGGTTGCCATGATAATGAAACCGTCTTCCGGGAAAGATTCTGCCGACATGACGGTGGTGATCTGCTCATTTGCCTCGATCGGGATAAGGTTAATTATCGGCATGCCCTTGGCCTGTCGGGTGGTTTCGTATGGTAATTGATAGCATTTGAGCCGGAAAACCCGCCCGCGAGTAGTGAAGAACAGCAGCGTATCGTGCGTATCGGTGATGAGCAGCCGCTGAACGTCATCGGTCTCCCTGATCTTCATCCCGGTGACCCCCTTGCCGCCGCGGTGCTGGGGCCGATAAATATGGCTGGGCAACCGCTTGATGTAGCCGCGATTGCTCAGAGTGACCACCACCTGCTGATGCGGTATCAGGTCTTCATTGGTGAACGCGCCGATCTCCTCCGGGTTTATTTCGGTGCGGCGCGCATCACCATACTTTTCCTTGATTTTGAGGATGTCTTCTTTGATGAGATAATCGATCTTCCGGGGATTGGCCAGCAGGTCCTCCAGATAGGCAATAGTCTGTAATAGCTCGGCATATTCATCGTTGATCTTCTGGCGTTCCAGTGCTGCCAGTCGGCGCAATTGCATATCCAGTATTGCCTGGGCCTGAATCTGCGTGAGCGAAAAATTCTCCATCAGGGCGGTTCTGGCTGCCTCCGCGCTTGCGGATGCTCGAATGGTAGTTATGACCTCATCGAGTCGGTCCAGGGCGATTTTGAGCCCTTCGAGGATGTGGGAGCGTTCCTGTGCTTTGCGCAAATCAAATCGTGATCGGCGGGTGATGACCTCATGCCGGAACCTGATATATTGCCTGAGGGCCGATTCTAAATTTAGAACCTTGGGCTGTCCATCCACCAGCGCCAGCATGTTCACATGGAAAGCTGTTTGCAGGGCGGTGTGTTTGTAAAGATTATTCAGGATTTGGGTCGGTTGCCCGCCCCGCTTCAACTCCATGACCACCCGAATTCCCTTGCGGTCGGATTCATCTCGAATCTCGCTGATACCGTCGATCTTTCTGGTCTTCATCAGATCGGCGATTCTCTCAACCAGCGCTGCTTTGTTTGTCTGGTATGTGAGTTCGGTTATTACTATCTGGTGCCGGCCTTTCCCCAAGTCTTCCACATGGCTCCTGGAGCGGAGGACGATCTTGCCCCGGCCGGTTGCCAGGGCATTCCCGATTCCTTCCTGCCCCATGATAATACCGCCGGTGGGGAAATCCGGGCCGGGGATCAGTGAAAAGAGGTCTTCTATGGGTGCATCCGGGTTATCGATAAGATAGGCAATGCCGTCACAAATCTCCCCCAGATTGTGTGGGGGGATATTGGTAGCCATACCCACAGCGATTCCCGCAGCTCCGTTCAGGAGCAGATTGGGTAGCAGGGTGGGAAGGACTGAAGGCTCCTGAAGGGAATCATCGAAGTTGGGAACGAAATCTATCGTTTCCTTTTCGATATCGGCCAGCATTTCTCCAGCCAGCCGGGACATGCGGGCTTCGGTATAACGCATGGCTGCCGCCGGGTCATTATCCATACTCCCGAAATTCCCCTGCCCGTCCACAAGGGGATATCTTAAGGAGAAATCCTGAGCCATGCGCACCATTGCTTCGTATATAGCCGAATCACCATGAGGGTGGTATTTACCCATAACCTCACCGACTATACGGGCGCTCTTCTTGTACGGGGTGTTGTAGGCAACTCCCAGGTCGTTCATTCCGTAGAGGATTCTTCTTTGCACAGGCTTCAGCCCGTCGCGGGCATCGGGGAGAGCGCGGGAGACAATTACGCTCATGGCGTAATCCAGATATGCACTTCTTACTTCATCCTCAATAGTAACTGGTTTGACGGTTCCGATTTCCATTAAATTTCCCCACTTTCGATGACTTCTAAATGGAGTGTAGCCAATGCCGGGCGAAAGGTCAAGGGAGGGCAGTGTGTCACTTAAGACCCCGGCAGGAAACCTGTTTGCCCAGAACAAAAGAGGCGAGGAATACGTCTTGTATCAGCAATTATAAATCAGTTATGATATTGGATAACACTATTAATGTGCAGCAAAGGAGATAGGAGATGAAAACAAAAATAACGCTGGCAGGAATATTGGTGATACTGGCCTTCAGTGTTTTGGCCTGTGGGGGTGGAGGGGGTAGTGGAAGCTCCTCCTGTGACGAAGTGGTCAATTTCCCGGACCCTATACTGGAGCAGGCTATACGCGAGGCGATAGATAAGCCCGAAGGGGATATTTGTAAAGCGAATATCGAAAACTTGACCACCATATCTGGCAGGAATACGATAAAATTTGTTAGTGATCTTAGTGGATTAGAATATTGTACTAACCTAACCGAACTTGACCTAGCTCTAGATAATGATGTATCGATTGATATCTCGCTATTAGCCAGTCTTCAAAAGCTAGAGACACTCGCTTTGCAGGGCACATCGCTGAAGGACCTATCTTCATTATCAGGTCGTAACAATCTAACAGAACTGCGGCTTGAATATGGTGAGATTACTGATATATCTCCTCTTTCCAATCTTACAAACTTGAATGCACTATATCTGACTAACAACAACATAAATGATATTTCCGCTCTTGCAGGTTTGACGAAGTTGGAAATGCTTGTAATGCCCGGTAATCCTATTAGTGATCTTTCATCTCTTTCCAGCATGTCTAATTTGACTGATCTCCATCTCGGTAAAAATGAAATATGCAATATCTTAGCAGTATCGAAACTTGTTCATTTGGAATATCTGAACCTTAACGATAACAAAATAGAAGATGTCTCGCCACTCGCCACTTCGTCAAACCTGCAAGAGCGGAAATATCATTTATGTTGTTGTTAGTC
>CAZJQZ010000118.1:0-7404 GCA_964548045.1 uncultured Dehalococcoidia bacterium
AAGTTAAACGGTAATATGTCAATAGGTTGACAGGTAAAATATAAACATTTGCTATTTCTGCTTTAAAAAGATGGGGGGGGGTATTTGTGGTGAAATTAGCCTCAGTTGGGATTTGGGGAAGTCGCAGAATAAGCTTTACTGGTTAACAACTGTTACTTCTCGCTGGATGGTAATTAACCGCAAATTTGTTCGGGGATGACCTCTGACCAGAATACATCGGCGGGGAAATCCCGACAAGCCAGCCACATCCATCTCAAAAACCTCTGAATTAATAGGATAGGATTTTTTTCTTCACTCGCTCAATTGGCTTGGTTGCGATGCAAAACAAAATCCTACTCAAAACATTAGAGATGCTTTAACATTCACTGCTGCTCATGTTAAAAGGGAATGGCGAGTATCTATTTGATCAGCAATGCCAACTAAAATACCAGAAACTCTTTCTGCTCCCCGAACACCTTACGCAGCACCCCGCAAATCTCGCCGATTGAAGCGTAAGCCTCTACACATTCGATGATCGCGGGCATCGCGTTTTCAGTGCCTTTGGCTATTTCCTCAAGTTTTGTCAGGGCTTCCTCTACCTGGTTGGCATCACGCTCAGTCTTGACCTTGGCCAGTCGGTCGCTCTGCTTGGCAGCTTCAGCAGCATCCACCCGGATAATATCAGCTATCGGAGCAGTCTCAGAGACAAACTTGTTCACACCTACCACCACATGCTTTTCAGCATCGATGCGCTGCTGGGTCCGGTAGGAGCTTTCCTGAATCTCACGCTGCTGGTATCCGTTTTCGATTGCTGCCAGCGCTCCGCCGTACTCATCGATTTTGGCAATGTAATCACTCGCCTTCGCTTCCAGATCATCGGTGAGCTTTTCAATAAGATAGGACCCTCCCAGCGGGTCAACCACATCGGCAACTCCGCTTTCATTAGCGATGATCTGCTGCGTTCGCAACGCAATCGTTACCGCATCCGCGCTCGGGGTAGCATATGCTTCATCCCATGAGTTGGTGTGCAGCGATTGCGTTCCGCCCAGAACCGCCGCCAGGGCCTGAATGGCAACCCGCACAACGTTGTTGATGGGCTGCTGAGCCGTCAATGTGTGCCCGCACGTCTGGGTGTGGAACCGGAGCATCATGGAGCGCTCTTTCTTGGCCGCGAACCTCTCCTTCATTATCTTGGCCCAGAGTCTTCGGGCTGCCCGGAACTTGGCCACTTCTTCCAGCAGGTTATTGTTGGAGGCAAAGAAAAAGGAGAGCCTGCCGGCAAAGGCATCGACATCCAGCCCGGCTTTGATAGCCGCTTCAACGTAGGCGATACCGTCAGCCAAGGTGAAAGCGATCTCCTGAGCTGCACTGGAGCCGGCTTCCCGGATGTGATAGCCGCTGATGCTGATGGTGTTCCAGCGAGGGACATTTTCCTTACAGTAAGCGAATATGTCAGTGATTAGCCGCATCGAAGGCTGAGGCGGGAAAATGTGAGTTCCCCGGGCGATATATTCTTTGAGCACATCGTTCTGAATCGTGCCGTTCAGCTTACTGATATCGGCCCCCTGTTTCTTGGCCAGTGCGATATACATTGCCAGCAGGACAGCGGCACTGGAGTTGATGGTCATGGATGTGCTGACCTTTTCCAGCGGAATCTGTTCAAAAAGGGTTTCAATATCTGCCAGGGTATCGATGGGCACGCCCACCTTCCCGATTTCGCCTTTTGCCATCGGGTCATCGGAATCGTAACCGATCTGGGTTGGCAGGTCAAAGGCGATGCTCAATCCGGTCTGCCCCTGTTCCAGAAGGTATCGATAGCGCTTGTTCGATTCCTCCGCCGAGGCAAAACCGGCATACTGGCGCATGGTCCAGAACCTGCCCCGATACATGGTCGGTTGAACTCCGCGAGTGAATGGGTATTCTGCCGGGAAACCGAGGCTCTGGTTATAATCGAACCCCTCCATGTCATCGGGTGCGTAGACCCCTTCCAGTGCGGTGCCGGAGGTGGTCAAAAATTGCTCTTCCCGTTCTTTCGCTTTCTCCAGAGCGGGCTGAAATGTGTTTTGAATCCATTCCTGTTTGTTACTGCTGGTGGCCATTTGTTCTTCTCCTTAGTAAAACAAGATTTACCCTCTAAAGTTTATTTGATTTGGAGGTGAAGTGTCAAATAAAATGCAGTGGGATTAAGGGCTGTCCCCCAGATGGATTTGAGGGCAGGTCCCGTCGACACTGTTAAACCAATTGCTTATTCTTAAACATATACAAATAAAGGGGGCGAATAATGGGTCTGAAGCTATTTGCCGGGATACTCCTTTTATCGATCGCCGTACTTGCCCGACAGCATCTGACTCGCAGTCATCGTTTTTGATTTGACGCGCTATGATTTCTGCACAAAACAAATTCGCGCCTGCGGTCATTTTTCTTCTCCTAACAAGGGCTCATTTAACTGGCTACTGTACATCACTATCCCGCCATCAGTGCTGCGCTCTGCCGTCTTGCCATCTTCCATTAAATATTCGAGGTGTGAGCGTATCTCTTCCAGCGCCAGAATCTGCTCGTCTCTTATGAGTTCAGGGACAGTTTTGCCGTTAATGTACTCCGGTCGGAGCTTGTAGTATTCGTCAGTGATCTGAAAGAGATTTTTCTCTCCATTGCACAATCCCAGAATGTCGTTCAGGCGTTCAGAGTGAAACACCTCCAGAGCCTCCACCCGATCTTTTATCGAGTAGATAGTATTTTCATGGCCCGGCAACCCCAGAAGTTCTCCCAGACTGGCAGCCTTACGAAGCGAACCGATATAAAGTCTCAACCCGCATCCCGGAATCATGCTGGCGGGAAGCTGATGGGGAGTGGTTTTGGAAAGGATGTGATCGCCCAGGAAAAGGACAGGCCCGACTTTCAGCAGGATGTGCCCCGGACTGTGGCCGGGAACGTGATACACCTCGTAATCATTGATAATCTTCTGCCCGTCATGCAGTTCAACAAGTTCGTAGTCCTCGATCCGGACATCGAGTTTATCGAGCGCGAAGATGTTATCGGTTTCCAGTCCCCAGCCAGCCTCTCTGGCAAAGTTTTTGATGCGGATTTTGGAGCTGGCATAACGGGTTTTAAAATCCCTGATGAACTCGATATCGAGTTCGTGGAGATACAGTTTTTTCCCTTTCAGTTTGGGGTGCGAAAGCATCCCCCAGTGATCGGCATGCCCGTGGGTAATGACTATGCCGGAGATATCTTTGAACCCGATTCCCTGCCCGAATTCACTGTTTACGATTTCGATCCCGTGTTCCAGATCAGCTCTGGCCTTTTTGCCGTCAAGCCCGATATCGATCAGGGTTGCCTCCCCATCCAAAACCAGATAAACATTGGTGATGTGTCCGGGATAGCTTTCCACCGGGATTCGATAAATCCGGCCTGAATCCCAGGCATATTCGATCACCCCCTGTTTTTCCGTCTCGATGATGGTTGTGTGACCAATTTGAATTTCTGCCATTTCCAGTATGCTCCACTTGCCAAGGTCGGGTACCCTGCCTGCCATCTGCAAATGAAGCGGGCCTCCCAGCCTCTTATTTTACCACATGACCAACTTTTCAGGCAATTCTATACAATTTGATAGGAAATGCTAATATTTTTGAATTATTTGATAATGGACGGGAGGTTTTTTGACGCAATTGAGAAGGGTATTGTCAGGCCCTGATCAGATATTCCCCATATTTGTGGGCCGCCTCGACCATCCACTGAAGCCTAATGGGGTCAACGAAAGGGTGGGAGTGGCATGCCGACAGAACGTACCCGCCCCCGGAGGCAGCATCCTTGATTGCCTTTTTGACAGCCTCTTCCACTTCCTGCTGAGTGCCTTTGACCAGCAAATGAGAAACGTCCAGATTACCGATCAGAGCCAGCTTGTGCCCGACGTGCTCCCTCACTTCTGCCAGTTTAACATTGGCAGTGGGTTCCATAGTGATGATACCGTCGAACCCCCACTCGACGAATTTATCAAGTAGCTCGTTTACGTTCCCGCAGGAGTGGAATATTAATTTTCGATTGCGTTTGTGTACCGCCTCCGCGATGCGACGGTAGCTCTCTCCGAGGAGTTTCTCTATCATGTCGGGACGCATCATCGGGCCGGTCTTCTGGGCCAGATCGTCTCCCGCCAGCACTACCTCAACACCGGATTGCATCACGCCTTCCAGATACCTGAGATAGAAATCGGTATAGAAATCAATTATCCGTTTGACGAAATCGGGTTTTTGAAAAATGAATTTGGTGAATTCCACAAATCCGATCGGCTGCCAGCTATTTTCAAAAATCCCCGGCGCGGCATACCCGATGGGCATGATCCGGTCCCCATATTCAGCCGCCAGATTCTGGTGGAAATCGGTGGCGTACTCTATCACCGTTTCGAACAAAGGGGCTTTCTCTTCGACCCATGTCTCCCACTCCGCTTCCGTCGGGCAAAGCGGACGGCTGTAATTGAGAAGCATGTTCCCACTGGCATCAGAACCCATTTCCCAGATACGTCCGTACACGTCATGCCAGACCAGTCCCAGCGAGGATCGAGAGTCTTCGGCAAGCTGCATAAACGCATATATCGTCCAGTTGGCATCAAAACCCAGTTTAAGTGAGCTTTCCATTACATCGGAAAAATTACTGTAGTAGGTTTTATTCCAGAACGAACTGTCATTCATCATGTCCCTGATCGAGTCCCTGCTTTCGGGATTTTTAATCATGGAAACGAAATCGACGGGCTCCTTGCCCAGTATCTGATTGACGGTTGACGGGTCCATGATGAGTCCCATCACCGGAACCCGGTCCGGCTCTTCGTGGTTCAAGGCGGTTAAAAGGCGTTCTTTGAAATTCATTGTGTTATGGCCCATCCTTTGATGATATCTGTGCCGGTGATAGCATCAGGCGCGAAGGCATCCGCTTCCACTTCACGGGCGAATTCTTCCGTGAGCGCCGCCCCGCCAATTATGACTTTGCTTCGATCACGAATGTCCTGTTTCCTGAGTTCCTCTATTACTTTTCCAATCTCATCAGCAGTGACCGTTAAAAGGCAGGATATCCCCAGCGCTACGGGATTGTGCTCGATAACAGCAGCCGCAAACTTCTCCGTGGGAACATCCACTCCGAGATCGATGATTTCGAACCCCGCACTTTTGGAGTAGTTGGCAAAGATATTCTTGCCCAGATCGTGCAGATCACCGGCCACCGTGCCCACCACGATCGTGCCCAGATGCTGCGATGCCCCGGCAGCCATCAATGGGCCGAGCAATTCCATCGCCGCCCTGGCGATCTCGCCGGCGTATACCAATTCAGCCAAAAACCAGTCACCTTCCTGGAACCTTTTCCCCACAATTTCGAGCGCCGCGGCCACGGCATCGACAGCTTCCTGCACAACAACCCCGCTTTCCCCTTCCACTACCAGCTTGACCTGCCCAACAGTAGAATCCATATCCAGGGCAAGCAATGATTCTTTCATTTTCTCAAGGGTTTCATTTGGCATTATCGATTCCTCCGATTGTCACAGAGCAGAGACTACGGGATTCCATTTGGGTTCCACGCGGAACAGGTCTTCTTCATCTGATCGAGAAAGGCATCGTGGGCATGCGTGCCAACAAACTTGGCTTCGCCGCCAGCATTTCGGTATTGTTCTGCAAAGGCGTTCATCGGAATGGGGGGTATCACGTAATCGCAATCCTTCAGCCCTTCCCCTTCAGTGCCCCAGTCGAAGGAGAAATCGACCAGATAACCCTTTCATCAGTCGTATTGATTCGGGTGAGTGGTGGCATATTTTTTGGCGCCCTCCAAAACCATGCTCCCAGCGGAATCAACAGAATAATGGCGGAGATTATGCCTGTAATTCGCACATTTACGCCTCTTCAGTTCCCCCGATATCGTGGGAATTGTAACATGCCGGGAGGAACGTGTCTATCTGACTCCTGGTTTGGCAATATATTAATAATATAATGGCAATCAGGTTTCGCATCATTTATTTCAATGGGAGTTTCTGTGTTCAGAAACGCGCGCTGCGATCTTTGCGGTGAGTGTCTCACACGGTGTCCGTGAATGGAAGAAATGATCGATGGCAAGGAAACACCGGTACTGCATCAGTGTATCACCTGTCATGATTGGGAACAGGCCTCGATATTTGGCAGCGGACACAGGCTGATAAAAATTCGGGGATTGGCGGACTTGACTGTCCGTGCGAAAGATTGTTACAATCCCTTGTGTCTTCAAGTGGCCCCGTAGTGTAGCGGTTTAACACGCCAGCCTGTCACGCTGGAGATCAGGGGTTCGAATCCCCTCGGGGTCGCCAGATTTGAAAAATTTCCTCAGAGGTTGTTTCCACTGTAATTAAATCTTTATGCGTTGAGGTCGTTTTAGCTATAATATCGAAGGGTTGGCGGTAAGTTACGGTTAGGT
This sequence comes from uncultured Dehalococcoidia bacterium, assembly GCA_964548045.1. GTDB lineage: Bacteria > Chloroflexota > Dehalococcoidia > SZUA-161 > SpSt-899 > JBGLNL01. Next base: position 6,403 of record CAZJQZ010000118.1, read on the forward strand.
TTTCATCACTCCAAGAGCAGTTCGAAAGTACAAAATTGAGTATTTTCCGTTTATCATGGGGTTCCATAACTTGGACTCCGGGCTTTGTTCTGGTTTGCGTGGTTGTGTCTTTTGGGCTCGTGAAGTGTAATTATCGGATAGACCTTCATAACTTCATAAACTAATGGAATTGCATGATCAATCAAGATCATCCAATGGACTTAAAACACCATGTCCCCCGCGCTGTAAAACATGAGTGTAGACCATAGTCGTTGATACATCTTTATGACCCAGCAGGGCCTGAATGGTCCTGATATCGGTGCCTCGCTCCAATAGATGGGTAGCAAAGCTATGCCGAAATGTATGGGCGCTGATTTGTTTCTTCAATCCCACCCGCCTGGCAGCCGCTTTTATGGCTTTGTTCACGACGCTGGGATCTACATGATGCCTTCTAGCTTTCCCGGACCTCGGATCGATGGAGATGTTGCGTGATGGAAACACATATTGCCATCCCCATTCCCTTGCAGCATTCGGATTTTTTCGCGCCAATGCATACGGCAAATACACTTCGCCACGTCCGTCAGCCAAATCATCCTCATGAAGGGCTTTCACTTTAACAAGGTGGTTTTCCAAGAATGGCACAATTGAAGCGGGGAAAGTAGTGAAGCGATCCTTTGCGCCTTTACCGGAACGAACCGTTAACTGCTTCATATCATAATCGATGTCTTTGACCCTTAACCTCACAGCCTCCATGACGCGAAGACCGCTGCCATACAGAAGCTTTACAATCAATTGTGGCGTTCCGTCAATATGAACAATCATTTGGCTCACTTCTTTTCTGGTCAATACCGTAGGAACATTGATCTTCCTGCTAGCTCTAATTGCATCAATCTTGCCATCCAGTGGCTGTTTCAGTACCTGTTTGTACAGGAACACCAGAGCAATCATGGCCTGATTTTGAGTAGCTGGGGCAACATTTTCTTCTAAAGCAAGATAGGTAAGGAACTGCTCAACCTTCTTTCC
>CAZJQZ010000119.1:0-7330 GCA_964548045.1 uncultured Dehalococcoidia bacterium
CCTATTTATCTGTGGAGGAATGGGCCTATTACTGGTGATGAAATGGTCGGGGCAAATGCTGAAACTTCACATCTGTTGCACATGGGACAATCTCCTTTTTGGATAGCTGCGGTCCCCCCAGTTCCAGAAATCATTACCATAGTTCTGGTGTCCCTCGGCCTTATTGCAATAGGCGGATATATCTGGCTAAGGAGGCACAGGCAGTTGGCGGCTAGTTGTTAGGAAATGTATTTGACTTTGGTTTGTTAACTTCTTGGCTGGTAATCCAAATATGGATTGCCTATTTTGGGGTTTTCATTTGCAACAAATAAAAACGAGGGCGGGTTTCGTACTCGCCCTCGTTTTGTATTATAATAGGAGCGAAATGAAACAGCCTTTAGATGGAATAAGAGTATTGGAATGGGGCGCTTATCATGCCGGGCCGGGTGGAACGGCTATACTTGGCGATCTTGGCGCTGAAGTAATTAAAATCGAACAACCCAACAAGGGTGATCCTTCAAGGGGATCTTTTCTGGTCAATCGAAATTCCTTCAGGATGGCCAACGGTGAAAGCCTCTGGAATGAGTGTGCCAATCGCAGTAAAAAGAGTATCGTCATCGATCTGAAAAAGGATGCAGGCAAAGAGATAGCTCATCGGCTGGCTTCCAAATCAGATGTGTTTTTGACTAATTTTAGAAGGCAACTGGTGGAAGAACTAAAGATGGATTATCAGACCATCTCTTCGTTCAATCCTCAGATTGTTTATGCCTCGGTTTCAGCCTACGGGCCCAAAGGGCCGGATAAGGACCTGGGCGGGTTCGATTACCAGGGCCAGGGGAGATCGGGACTCATGTGGACGGTGGGTGAGGAAGATATGCCCCCGCTGGTTTCACAGTTCGGGATTATCGATCAGGCTACCTCAATAATGGCCAGCCATCAGATACTGACTGCGCTTCTGATGAAAGAGCGGCAGGGGATCGGGCAGGAGGTTCACGTCTCCGTGTTGAGTACCGGCATTTTTCTTCACTATGTTAATGCGTTTACTGCCCTCGTTGGCGATTTGCAGGTTCCCCGTCACGTGCGAAACATGGAGCATCCCACCCGGAATTACTATCGATGCAGCGATGATAAGTGGCTGATAATGACAGTTGCGGCGCATAAGCGTCAGGAGCAGTGGCCGAAGCTGTGCCGGGTGCTGGGGCATCCCGAATTGATCGATGATCCTCGTTTTGCTGAAGATGAAGACAGGTTGAAAAACGCCGGCGTGCTTGTCCCTTTACTCGATGAGATATTTGCCACCAGACCCCGCGATGAATGGCTGAAAGCGCTGAAGGAAAACGACTTTGTTTGTTGTGAGGTTAACCGACCGACTGAATTGAAAGATGATCCCCAGATACTGGCCAATGACTACGTTGTTGAATTCGATCATCCCGAGAGAGGAAAAACGATGATCCCCGGTTATCCGGTTCATTTCAGCAATGCCTGGGCTGGTACGAAACAGGCTGCTCCTCGGTTAGGTGCGCACACGGAAGAAGTATTGGCTGAAATCGGAGGATATAGTGCCGGGGAGATCGCTCAATTCAAAGCTGACGGAGTGATTTGATCACGTGGGTGAAGAGAAGACTCGGCAGGAGCGGCGTGACGAGCGAAAACTCAAGAAGCGCCAGAAAATGAAGCAGCACGGCAAGGGCATGGCTCAAATGTACCGTAATGCGGTGTTGAAACGGCTGCGCCGCAAGGATTCAAAACAGGGAGGTTCCAATGAATAAACATGTTGAGGGATCGGCAGGATTCAGTCACCATTATCCCAAACTGGCGGTGGTAGTGACTTGCCATGCTCAGGGACGGGATAACGCCATGTCTGTGGCGTGGTTCAGTTCCATTTCCCAGAAGCCCCCGCTTATTGGAGTTTCAATTTATCCCAACCGATACACCTATGAACTGATCTTGGAAGCGAAGGAATTTGGCATCAATTTTCTTTCGCTGGAAAAGGCCGAACTTATTGCGGGAGTCGGGGGATGTTCGGGGAGAGATGTGGATAAATTTGAACGGTTTAATCTTGGGAAGGAATCGTCTCTGGCTACCAATGTTCCGATCATGAAAGATGCCTATGCTGCTTATGAATGTACTCTTCATTCCAGCTATACAATTGGCGATCATGAGTGGTTCGTGGGTGAAGTTGTGGCCACACATTATGATGAGGGAGTGGTAACCAGCGCGGGCCAAATCGATCTGACGGCGGTGAACCCGGCGCTCTATATGGGAGCCGAACTTTACTACACTACCGATCCAAACAGCAATCGTCATCTGGAAAGGTCCCGTTATGGCAAAGGATTGGGTTAGATCAAGTGTTGACAAAGTGTCGATTGAGCATTAGCATTGGTAATCATTTGCATGTGGAGGGATAGTGATGGCAAAAGAAGAAGCAATCAAAATTCGTCTCATGGAGCAGCAGGATATCGATGCGATCTTCGAGATCGATAACAAAATAAGTGCGGTGGAAAGGGCCTTCACCTATGCCGATATGATTGACGGTTATATTGGTGGCGATATCGGTGCCAGCTTCGTTGCCGAGACGGATGGGCAGGTTATCGGTTTTGCGCTGGCGGCTATCACCTATGTACCGGAGCAGGTCACAGAGGCATGCACGATTCAGGTTGTGGGAGTGGACCCCGATTACCGAAAGCGCGGCGTTGCCAGAAAACTGGTTGAAGCGCTGGTCGATAACTGTCGGTCAAGAGGCCTGAAGCTGATTCGGATAATGGTCGATCAGCATGACAGCCAGTTGCAGGGACTGTTTGAATCCCTCGATTTCCGCCGTGGGCGGCTGATCGATTACTCGAAGATTTTGTGAAGTTGATGCGAATCGATATTGTGACCTTGTTTCCAGATATGTTTGCCGGTCCGTTTGATGAGAGCATCATCAAACGGGCGGTTGATAGTGGGCTGATTGAAATCACTTTACATAATCTACGGGAATGCGGGCTGGGAAGGCACCATGTAGTCGATGATTATCCGCATGGCGGAGGAGCGGGAATGGTGCTCATGGCCGAGCCGTTGTTTGCTGCGGTGGAAGCTGTAAAAGGGGACGATGAAATTCCGGTTATCCTCCTCACCCCGCAGGGAAGGCTTTTCAATCAGGCGGTAGCCGCAGAGCTGGCAGCACATTCCCGATTACTCTTTGTCTGCGGACGCTATGAGGGAGTAGATGAGCGGGTACGGGAACATCTGGTTACCGATGAAATCAGCATTGGCGATTATGTGCTGACAGGAGGGGAACTGGCGGCGATGGTGGTAGTCGATGCTGTGGTTCGGCAGCTTCCCGGTGTACTTGGTTCGGACGAATCGGCACCGGACGATTCTCATGCGAACGGATTGCTGGAGTACCCTCAGTATACCCGCCCCCAGGATTTCCGTGGATGGGAGGTACCTTCAGTGTTGGTTTCCGGCAATCACGCCGAAGTTGCCCGATGGCGTCGGGAGCAGGCAATTTTGAGGACGCTGGAACGTCGCCCAGATTTGCTGGAAAAGGCCGATCTTACGGAAGAAGAGCGGCAGATAGTGGAAAAAAAAGTCGGATGATGATACAATCTGATATTGCGAGTTTAGATTACATAAGGAATTGATCCAAAATGGATGTAAGATCAGTAATTGATGTCGAACCGAATTCGAAAATCGCCGCATTCCGGCCCGGTGATACTATCAAGGTGTATTTCCGGGTTGTCGAAAGCGGGAGAGAGCGAACTCAGGTGTTCAACGGTGTAGTTATTCGGACCAGAAGAACGGGTCCGAATGCGACTTTCACTGTCAGGCAGATTTTCCACGGTATTGGTGTGGAGCGGATTTTCCCTTACCAGTCGCCTCTGCTGGAAAAAGTTGAGATTGTTGCTCGCGGGCATGTGCGCCGGGCAAAGCTGTATTACCTGAGAGGCCTCAGCCGGAAGAAGGCTCGGCTCAAACTCAAATCAAGTTAATAAAAAGGTATGAATTATGCTGAAGTCGCGGTCAACGCCCCTGTGGCGGGGCCGCGAACTTTTACATATTCCCTCTTTTCCCATCAATCCGTTTCCCCGGGTTGTGCCGTTTGGGTTCCGTTCGGGCCGAGAGTTCTGCAAGGCGTAGTTTTCAACCTGATTGACCAATCTCCTATTGAAGCGATCAGAGAAATCCTCGGCGTGATTGATCCCTGTCCCCTCCTTTCCGAAGCTCAAATTGGACTGGCGAGGTGGATTGCCGAATATTACCTGGCCCCTTTTTTTGAAACGGCCTATCTGATGCTTCCTCCCGCTTTCGAACGCAAAACCCTTACCTTTGTTGAACTCCTTCCTTCTGCTCCTGAAAAAGCGCCGGATAAACTAACTCCCACTCAGAAAAAATTGTTTAACTTCCTGCTGAAACATGGCCGAATTGATTCCCGGAAACTTAAAAACCGCATTCCCCAGAAACAGATCATCCCCACGATCAAACAGTTGGAGAAAAATGGGCTGGCGATAAAAACCAGCGAGTTGCAACACGAAAGAATCAAAGGTAAGGAGGTGTTGCATGTTCGTTTGGCGGTTGATTCCGATACGGCGGTGAATGAAATCGCTTCACTTGAGAAGAGATCCTTGCGACAGATAGAACTGCTGAAGTTTCTCATCGAAAAAGGTGTGGCTGTTTCGCTCGCTGAAGTGGCCAAACGAACGGAAGCAACTTCAGCTACTGCTCAGGCACTGGAAAAGAAGGGTCTGGTAGTGATTGAAAAGGTCGAGGTGCGGCGTGACCCGCTGGCTCATCGTGACTTCGAAACTGCAATTCCCCCGAAGCTTACTCCTGTACAGAAGGCAGCCTGGGAGCAAATCCGGGAAGGGTTGCATACCGGGGGTCAGACCTTTCTTCTACACGGAATTACCGGCAGCGGCAAGACCGAGATATACCTGCGGGCGCTTCAGGAAACGATTGCTCAGGGGAAGAAAGGAATTGTCATGGTTCCGGAGATTGCCCTCACGCCACAGACCATCGAACGCTTTGCTTCCAGATTTCCAAATCGAGTGGCGGTTCTTCACAGCAAACTTTCACCCGGCGAGCAGTTTGATGAATGGTACCGGATTCGGGAGGGCGAGTTCGATGTGGTCATCGGTTCGCGGGGAGTCATTTTTGCCCCTCAACCTGATCTGGGCCTTATTGTGATCGATGAAGAACACGAGTGGACTTACAAGCAGCATGAGAAATCCCCTCTTTATCATGCCCGCGATGTGGCGCTCAAACTGGCCGAACTCACCGGCGCGGTGGTAATACTGGGGAGCGCTACCCCTGATCTGGGAAGCTATCACCGGGCGCAACGGGGCGGCTACCGGTTGCTGGAACTGCCGGAACGGGTTGGAGGGATCGATGGCGGATTCACTCCTTCTCTGCCCAGGGTTGAGGTTGTTGATCTGCGTCGGGAGCTCAAGACCGGAAACCGAAGCATATTCAGTCGGAGTCTGGCCAGGGCCATCGATGGGGCCCTGGATGCTGGCGAGCAGGTGATACTGTTTTTGAATCGCCGGGGGGCTGCCTCTCTGGTGCAGTGCCGGGATTGCGGGCACGTGATGACCTGCCGGAATTGCGATGTGCCGTTGAGCCATCACTCATACGAGGAGTATTTGATCTGCCATCTGTGCAACTACCGGATGCTTCCTCCCACGGACTGTCCTGAGTGCGGAAGCAAGCGAATCAAGTTCCTTGGCATCGGAACACAGAAACTTGAGGAAGAGACCGCGAAGGCATTCCCCCAAGCGCGAATCATTCGCTGGGACAGGGATGTAACCAAAGGCAAGCATTCCCACGAGGAGATACTTCAGAAGTTCCAGTCGCATGAGGCTGATATTCTCATTGGCACCCAGATGGTTGCCAAGGGATTGGATATTCCGATGGTAACGGTGGTTGGTGTTATCAGCGCTGATGTGGGACTCCACCTGCCCGATTTCCGTGCCGGCGAGCGTACATTTCAGCTCCTTTCACAGGTGACCGGAAGGGCAGGACGAGGTCTGCTTGGTGGACAGGCGTTCATTCAAACTTATACTCCCGAACATTATGCTATAGAAGCTGCAGCCGGGCATGATTTCAGGGATTTCTATGAGCGGGAAATATCTTTGCGTCAGAGATATGGCTATCCGCCTTTCAGTCGGCTGGTGAGCATGGTTTATACTCATACGAACGAGGGCAAGTGTGAGGATGAAGCTCAAAGTATGGTCCAGCTTCTGCGTGAGGAACGTGATGCGCAGGGGCTGGCCAATTTGACAGTAATTGGGCCTACGCCGGCGTTTACCCCCCGGATTCGAGGGCGTTATCGCTGGCAGGTGATTGTCAGGGGATTGGAACCGGTGTCTATCGTATCCAAAATTGCTATTCCTCAGGGTTGGACGGTGGATGTTGATCCAGTGGGGCTAACGTAGGTGATGGGGCTGCCAATACTACAAATTTGGATGGACGAAAGCAGCTTGTGTTTTATTGGTTGATCCTTTGGAATTTGAGGTTTGGTTATTTCGCTTTTCAAATTGACATTCCCTGAGATGACTGCCTATAATTTAAGTTGAGTAGCATTATGGCATTATTACGGATTCGACAATTTGGTGATCCTGTTCTTCGGCAGAAGTGCAAGCGCGTTCCAGCCATAGGTGAAGCGGTTCAGAATCTCATCGATGATATGATTGAGACAATGGGGGAAAACTATGGCGCCGGGCTGGCGGCCCCGCAGGTTGGGAAGATTCTTCGGGTGGTTGTATTGCAGACGCCAGAGATAGAGCCGTTTGCATTGATTAATCCTCAAATTGTCAAACGCTCAGGGGTGATGGAAGTTGGGGAGGGTTGCCTGAGTTATCCCGGTTACATGGGGGAAATCAAGCGTTCGGAAAAGGTTGTTGTCAAGGGCCTTGACAGGGAGGGAAAGGAAGTTCGAATAAAGGCCTCTGAATTCCTGGCTCAGGCACTGGAACACGAGATTGATCATCTTAATGGAATACTTTATATCGATCATCTTGAAAGCGCAGACAAACTACACAAGGTTGGCCCTCATGACCTTGCTGAATTGTGAATTGTAACATCTTCCTACTCTTTTTTGATCTGATAGGTTATACTTGTCTGTGATGAAACTACCATTGTTTAATATGTGGCGCATTCGTCTAGGGGTCTAGGACACCGCCCTCTCAAGGCGGAGATCGGGGGTTCGAATCCCCCATGCGCTACCAAATCCCATTTTTACCCCATTTTTGAAGCTATGATTTACAATAAATACTTACCATAACCCAAAAATGTAACTGAAATGTAACTATAACTTTTCAATAGCTTCAGTTTTCCGTCCGGGGTTTATCAGCTTGTCGAAACTTGCCGC
>CAZJQZ010000120.1:0-7312 GCA_964548045.1 uncultured Dehalococcoidia bacterium
AAATAAAGAGGGGGGGATGGCAAAGATGAAAAAACTGATCGGAGCAGTGATGGTGCTGGTAATGGCGGGGATACTGATGGGTAATGCGGCAATTCCTGCCGGGGCGGCCGATGTGCCGTTAAAGATCAGCTACCAGGGGTATTTAACAGATGACCTCGGAACCCCGATAAATGGGGATACTCAATTAACTTTCCGTATTTACGATACCGCCACGCTTGGAACCGGAACATTGAAATGGAATGAAGTCCTGACAGTGCCAGTAGCCGAGGGACTTTTCAGTGTAGTTCTGGGCGGCAGCAGCACAATGACAGCTAATATCTTCGATACCGCAAGCTGGCTGGAGATAAAAATCGCAAGTGACGGCCCCATGGACCCCCGGCAGGAGATCACCAGTGTTGCCTATGCGATTCAAGCTGAAAACGCTGAGACCATCGATGGAATGGATTCGGCTGATTTCGTTGCGGTGGCCGGCGGCACGATTACCGGGTCGCTGGCGATCGAAGATAGCCTGGTTGTCGGCAATAACTATGATCAGGATAGAATCACTTTGCAAGCCCGATTCGGCAGTGGCATTTTCCCGGATGGGCCGTATCCGATCGGTTCAATGGCGAAACGGTGGGGCGCTGCCTATGTCACGGAGTTGAATATATCCGAACATTTACACGATTCCAGCGGGAATTCAGGTACGCCCGGACAAATTCTCTCCAGCTTGGGAACCGGGACTGACTGGATCAATCCTCCGTCCGGTAGCGATTCCGACTGGACGGTTTCCGGAACTGATATGTATTCCGCTGTTTCCGGCAATGTTGGCATCGGGACCACTAATCCTTTGGCAAAACTAACTGTCGATGGAGCAATTCTTATAGATGGTAGTAACATGTATGGTGCCAATGCGGACACACACATCAACCTGGGTAGGGATAGTACCACCGGCAAGACCGGTTATAGCTATATGGATGCAACCGTTGCCGGAGGCTGGATGAATAAGGCTGAAGGTGAAGGTTCGTTTGTTGGTGGGGGGATTGACAACGAAGCTACCGAATCGGTGACTACTATCTCAGGTGGACAGGGAAATGAAGCATATGGATTTTTCGGTACGATAGGTGGTGGTAATGATAATTACGCCGGTGAATATGCCTTTGTAGGTGGGGGTCAAGCCAATATTGCAGATGGTGAAGCATCTACTGTGTCTGGAGGGAAAAATAATAACGCCTTTGGTAGTTATGCCACTATAAGTGGAGGTGAATACAATCAAGCTGACGGTACATGCAGTATTGTAAGTGGGGGTGGGTATAATTTTGCTCATGGTGATTATAGCTGGGCCAGTGGAAAAAACATGCAATTAACTGGGGATGCCGATAACACTTTTGTGTGGGGGCACTCGACAACCGCTCAATCTATTTCTGCTTCGGATTCCTTCATTATCTACTCTGGAAATGTGGGGATCGGCACTGGTAGTCCGGCATACAAGCTCGATGTGGCTGGTGATATCAATTTCACCGGCGATTTATACAATGGCGGGGTGCTGGTTTCTCCTCATGATGCTCATTCACTTGACGCAGATGACGGCGCCCCTGTCGATGTTGTTTATGTGAATTCAGACGGAAAAGTTGGTATTGGTACTACGAATCCGATCTACTTTTTAGAAGTCATGGGTAGTACCAGAATCAATGATGATCTCAACGTAACTGGTGATGCTAGAATTGCGGGCCGTGATTTATTCGGACCGACTTCAAACAACTTACGTATTTCCAGTGTAGACAATGTGAATATCACCATGGATTATGACAACGATCAAACTGACAGAGCCATCATTTTCGGTAAGGACAATTTCAGCGGTCCTACGGAACTGATGAGGATTGACGAAAGTGGCAAAGTTGGCATCGGAACTCCCAGCCCTGCTACTGAACTGGAAGTGGCTGGAACCGTAACTGCCCATGCGTTTGTCGGTGATGGCAGTAGTTTAACTGGCATTCCCGGTGATAACTTGGGAAACCATACTGCTACGCAGAACGTTGATCTTAGCGGAAATGATCTTTTGCTTCCGAATAGTAGTTCACAGATCAGGTTCCCCCACACTTCCAGTGGTTACCTTATCAATGTTGATAATTCCACTAGTTCCGGAATCTACTACAATGCCACCAGTAATTATTGGGAATGGCGCGGAAATGGTACCCAGAGAGCCCGGATTGACCTTGATAACGGAAACATGCAAATGGATGGCTCGCTTACTGTGAATGGAACATCGTTTCTTACAGATGGAGTTTCGTATCTTAACGATGATGTTAATATGGCGGGCGACAGCGATGCTGACGATGATACTATCCTTTTTGACCACAAATCCGAGTATGAAACCTTTATGTGGGATGATTCGGCGGATGCGTTTGCAATGAGTAATGATTTGAACGTGACCGGTACCCTTACTGCAACCGGGTTTGTTGGTGATGGAAGCGGGCTCAACGGAATCGCCGGAGACAATCTGGGTGACCATACCGCTACCCAGAATATCAACCTGAACGGAAACTACCTCTCCGGCGACGGCACGAGTGAAGGGATTTATGTCAATACCATCGGCAATGTTGGTGTTGGAACAACTACCCCGCTGTATAACTTAGATATCTATTCTGAACATACTGATGCCACTCTGCGTGTCAAATCCGAAAATCAATCTGCAGGCATGCTTATTGATAGGGCGTACAATACATACCCTTGCTATTTAGCCTATGAAACCGGAGGAACAATCGACTGGTTTGTTGGTGAATTTGGTAGCGGAATCGGGAATAATGATTTTAATATCTCGCAGAGTTATAGTCCGGCTGAGAGTACGTTTTGTATACAGAGTGGCACTGGCAACGTTGGTATCGGCACTGTCAGTCCCGCCTATAAACTCGATGTAACCGGAACCGTTAACGCCACCGCTTTTGTGGGCGATGGCAGCGGCCTGACGGGTATTACCGCGCCGGGAGATAACTTGGGCAATCATACTGCGACTCAAAACATCATCTTGAGTGGGAACTATCTCTCTGGCGATGGCGGTGATGAAGGTGTTTTTGTCACCTCAATTGGCAATGTTGGGATTGGAACAACCAGCCCAGCTACATCCCTGGAGATCGAAGGTTCGACTGTTATGGTGACCCGCAATATTAACAATGACTTGCCCAGCTACTTGGTACTGCGGAAATCACGAGGAACATCATCATCTCCAACTGCAGTAGCAAGCAATGACGCACTTGGGCGTATATTAGCACAGGGGTATGATGGAAACAGCTATCCAAATGGTTCATCTATCCTTTTACGAGCAACACAAAACTGGACGGATTCGGCAACAGGATCATCAATTGAGTTCTATACAGTCTCCGATGATACGACGACAATCTCTCAGCGTATGATTATTGATCAAGATGGTGAAGTTGGTATAGGAACTGCGGCGCCAGGCGCTAATTTACATGTAAAAATGGCTGGTACTGCTATTAGCGATGGCATTCGCTTGGAAACATCACAGGCAACTGCTGAGGATTGGTATCTTTACATGAATGGGGATGATGATTTGATTCTGCGCAATGATGCAAGTGATCTGGTTGCTGTTCAAAAGAATACCGGGAATGTTGGGATTGGGACGAGCCCGTCTAGTGCCAAGCTGCATATTTCCGATACAAGTCCTAATGTTTTGATTGAAGGAACCGGAGAAGGACGAATCACCTTGGGAGATTCGAATGATGCAACAGATGCAAAATACCATGCTATTTGGGGCAATGGTGAAAACTTGTGGCTGGGACGCACCAGCGATGGAATGAGTCCTCTCAATGTTGGATTGAGCCTTGATCGGAACGATCAGGTTGGAATTGGCATTTTGGATGCCGAAACCAAACTCCATGTCTACAATGGCGCTGGTGGTGGCAGCGACCCGAGTGCAACGTATGATACATTGGCGATTGAAAACGATGCGGCAAATTATTTGAACATTATTACTCCTACAACCGCTTATGGAGGAATCCTGTTCTCCGATGATGTCAGAGGTAGAGGCTATATTGCTTATAATCATTCGACGGATGATATGTCTTTCCGCACGGCGGGCGTGAATAAAATGATCCTTACCGGTAATGGTCGGGTGGGTATTGGAACCACTGCCCCCAATACACTTCTTTCCCTTGGTGGAACTGGTGAGACCGGGGGGATTTCAATTGGTGATAATCAAACAACCCCGGCGCGACTCTATCACACAACGACGGCGTTAAGGGTTGATGCCCCGGGCGATAGAATCCAGTTTGGATCGTCTGAATATATTGAGGATTGCGGAAATTACTCGATTAGCCTCAGCTCATCGGTTCCTTCTTCAACCTTAGTTGGCATCGGAACGGATGCGCCTTCTCACAATCTCCATGTTGTTGGCGATATTTATGCCAGCGGAGATATCTCATGTGGCGGGGATAAATTATTCCTTCAAGATCATCCGATAGATCCGAACAAAGAAATTGCCTATATTTGTCTCGAGGGCGGGGAAGCTGGAACTTATGTTCGAGGGACAGGGAAGCTATCCAATGGTCGCGCTATAATCAATCTCCCGGATCACTTCTCTCTGGTGACAGCAGCTCAGGGACTCACGGCTCAGGTAACCCCGAAAGACGGAAAGGCAGCGGGATACATTTATTTTGAGGAAGTTACGCCAGAATACATCGTTGTGATGGAATCCGGTGGCGGCATCAGTGATGCAACTTTTGACTATCTGGTCATGGGTGTTCGGAAAGGTCATGAAGATCATCAGGTCATCCGCGAAAAAATTCAGGCCGAGTCTATTGCTGTTGAAGAAGCAGTCATAGAAGATGAACCGGTCGAGACGACTCAAGTTGAAGGGGATGAAGTACCGCCGGGGCTATCTTCGGATGATACCGGAACAGCAACGTCCGATGTCCATGTAGTGTACGCCACCCCGGATACAGAAGAACCTGAGATTGATGATGGTCAAATGCTCAATGTCGATGATAGCGGGAATCCGATTTAAAAAAATTAAAAATTCATGTAAAATAGGGTAAGTTGTATAGCCTTTCATAAGTAAAAAGATCGATGCGAAAACTGATTTCGGTAGCCCTGGTGTTAGTGATAATGGCCTTGATGGTAGCGGTGCCTGCCAGTTCGGCGGTGTCTGCCGTTACCATCGACGGCATCAGTTATCAGGGATATCTGACCGACCGAAACAGCGGTGAAGCCGTAAACGGGGATATCTCGATCACATTTCGGATTTATGATACCGAATCCGGCGGGTACCCGCTCTGGGTGGAAACTCATTCATTGGTGAATATTGATAACGGACTTTTCAGCTTGCTTCTGGGCAGTATCAATAACCTGGAGACTATCAATTTCAACCAGTCGCTGTGGCTGGGAGTGGAAGTGAACGGTGATGGGGAAATGACGCCGCGTTATCAGCTCACTGGCCTTCAGACTGAAGAACCAGAACTGCCAGAGGATCTGTCCAAAGGCAACTTTGGCCATAATGTAATTGACATAACAATCGATTATAGCGATATCGAAGCCAATCAAAATGAAACGGATTCACAAGAGCCGTGCGAGGAATTGGCGATTCCGATATCAGGATCGTTCCAACTACCTGAAATAGACGGCACTTCAGTGAAGCTGGATAATACCGGATTGTCATTGATACCGATTGAAGAGGAAAGGGTATTTGATACTGAAGATTTCCGCATATACTCCAATTCCCCTCGCTCTCCCTGATAGATAGTTCAAGGGTTCAGAGGTTCAATGCTCAGGGTTCAACGCTCCCAGTTTTCCCTGATTGCTGATACTCGACTCCCAACAGCTATTTTAATAAGGAGATTGAAATGAAAAAACTAAAGAACAAAAAAGTGTTTATTCCCATTGTACTCGTTATTTGCGTGGCGATCACCGGGATCGCCATTGCCATGACCAGCACCAATTATGATCTGCCCTGGACCACCAGCGGGGGTGGTTCCAGTGGGGGAGGCGAGCGGTCTTCAACGAATTATCAACTGACCGATGTAATCGGGCAGACGGCACCGGGTTCTTCATCGAGCTCTAATTACAGATTGATGGGTGGATTCCTTTCCATCATGCCGATAGATTCCGGCCCTGAAGGGGTAATGGTGGATGTGTATGTTAATCTGCAGGGTGCCAATCGCCCTTCACCGGAAGGATGGGAAGTGCCTCTGACGATTTGTTTCTGTCCGGATGACTATGACGATAACCAGTTAGTGAATCCGGGCTCGGACGCACTCTGTTCCACCGGAACAGCTAGCGCTGAATGGATAAATGGTGGTACCAAGGCAACGCGTACTGTTGGGCCTGTGGCTCCCGGTACCTATCACGTCACGGCGGACAGCACCACCACGCTGTTGAATGTGAAGAGAAATGTGCATATTGAGTAGTGGCGATTCTTGAATCGACCGGATTCAAGGGGCGGATCGAGAAAGTAAATTGCGATCAAAAGGGGCACGAAAACTCGTGCCCCTTTTCAGTGTATCGATTGCTTGTTTATTCTCACGGGACCGGTGGATTCAAAAAGGGATTGCTTTGTGGTAGAGTAGAGCTTGACGGCTTTTATAATGCGGGCCGGATTTGATGAATAATTTACTGAAGGAAAAATTGAAATGAATGTAATGTACGTTGCTTCAATCATAATTTCTATTGCCCTGATAGGTGTTGTTCTGATTCAGTCGAAAGGTGGTGGGGGATTGGGTGGCATATTTGGTGGGGGGCAGAGTTCGGGGGGATACAGAACCAGGCGGGGAATTGAGCAGACGCTGTTTCGGCTCACCATCATTCTGGCGGTGGTTTTTGTGATTATCGCTGCAGTTAGTACCAAGCTGGATTAATTAGGGCTCTGGCTCTATTATGATTATGGGAAGTGGGGTTATCACTCTGACCACCGATTTTGGTATCAGCGATGCCTATGTGGGTGCGATAAAGGGGGTAATTCTGGGCATCAATCCCAATATCACTATTGTAGATATCTCCCACGAGATCGAACCTCGGAATATTTCCCAGGCTGCATATATCCTTAGCAGTGCCTGCCCTTATTTCCCCGATGGCACAATTCATGTGGCAGTTGTGGACCCCGGCGTGGGCAGCGATCGGAAGGCGGTAATACTGAGAACTGCTCGTGCAAGCTTTGTTGCACCGGATAATGGCATTTTGAGTTATGTGGCTGAAGATAAAGTTGAAATCGTGAATCTTACAAATCGCAATTTCTGGCTGAATCCGATCAGCAACACTTTCCATGGGAGGGATATCTTCGCTCCGGTGGCGGCGCACCTTTCGCTGGGTATTCCTTCGGGTGATT